>JAYVZM010000120.1:0-5883 GCA_043783345.1 Verrucomicrobiota bacterium | reverse complement strand
ACTCGATGCCGTGTTTCTCGAGGAAATCGGCGAGCTCCGTTTCCTCCGACACCATCGTCTTCGCCTTCACGATCTTGGTGGCGTTGCGCGCGCGCATGATGGCCAGCACCGCCTGGTTGGCGGCCTCGGCGGTCGCGGCCCAGTGGACCTTCACGCCGTTCGCCAACAGCTTCGCCTCAACCTGCGGCAGGTAGGTGTCGAGGTTTTCCACCACATGCTGCTTGATCTCGCCCGCGAGGTGGCGGAGCCGGTTGGCGTCCGGGAAATGATCGAAGAGCACCTGCGTGCGCTTTTCGTGGCCCTTCTTCGAACCGTCATAGACGGCGGCCTTCGTGTCGGCGCGAAGGTGCTTGGCGAACTGGTCGATCTGCTGGGTGGCCATGGGGCTTTATGCCGGATATTTCCTGGAACGACGGCGACCTCGCCGTGGTTCGCCCGCAAACCGCAGCGGGGTCGCTGCGGCTCCAGTGGGCGAATCGCGGCATAAAGCCGCTCCTACAGGAAGAAAACTCATAGCAGTCCCCCGTTTTTCAGGGCGTCGCGGAGGACCTGGGCGACGTGCTTCGCCTTGATCGGCTGGCCTTCCTTCTCGGCCAAGCCGCAGAGGTGCATCATGCAGCTCATGTCGCCGGACACGAGGATGTCGGGGTGGGCGGCGCGGATGTGCTCCAGCTTGAGCGTCCCCATGCCGCTGGAGATGTTGGGAAATGAAACCGAGAACGTGCCGCCGAAACCGCAGCATTGCTCGCCCTCGCCGAAGGGCACGACGGTCAGACCGGCGATCGACGTCAGCAGCGTGGCCATCGCGTCGCTGCTGTTGGTGCCGCGGGTGTGGCAGGCGCGGTGAAACGCGGCCTTCGCCTCGTAGCGGCCCGGCCAGGTGGTCACCTTGAGCGCGTGGACGATGAAATCGGCCAGTTCCCACGTGCGGCGGCCGAGCGCCTGGATCTCCGGCAGGTCCTTTTCCTTCTCGAACTCGAGCGGCGCCCCGTGAAACACCATGGCGGCACACGAGCCGCTGGGCACGATCACCGGCACGTCGCCCGCGAAGGTCTGCACGGTGTGGCGGACGACCTTGCGCGAGGCCGGCCAGTCGCCGCCGTTGAAGGCCGGCTGCCCGCAGCAGGTCTGTCCCTCGGGAAATTCGACGGTGCAGCCAAGGTATTCCAAAACCTCTACGGTGGCGCGGGCGACGTCGTCATAAAAGGCGTCGCACAGGCAGGTCGCCATCAGTTGCACGCGCTTGTCGGGGCCGGGGAGAACTCGGTGGGCGAGATTCATGAAAGAGTGAGACATACCAAGGCAGGAGTTAGCCACGAAGAGTCACAAAAATCATCGCAACGGCCAACGGAGGCATCGCGCGCGCCTATAGGCGCCTTGAGAGCCTGAACCGCGGCCGGGTTTTTGTGACTTTTGGTGGCCATAAATTGCCTGAGGCCTCGTTCAACTCCGCTTGGACAAAACCTTCTCCTCGTAGCGGGCCACATCGTCGAGCCAGGCGGCCGCGGGCGGCGTGCCGGCGCGAACGCAAAGCATGTCCCACACGGCGCCCCACGGCATGGCCTTGGCCTGTTCCATGAGGGCGAGCCGCGCGTGACCGCGGCCGCCGGCGTCGGCAGCCTTCAGGAGTTTCGAGGGATCGAGCAGCCCGAGCAGGATCGCCTGGCGGGTGGCGCGGGCGCCGACCACGTAGGCCGCGATGCGGTTGATGCTGGCGTCGAAGAAATCGAGGGCGACGAAGACCCGGTTGAACGCCCCACCCCGCGCGATCTCGGTGAAGAGCGAGCGGACGGCGTCGTCGAGAATCACGACATGGTCGCTGTCCCAGCGGATCGGCCGGCTGGTGTGCAGCAGCACGCGCGGATGAAACTGCATCAGCGCCGAGACCTTGTCGGCCACCGATTCCGTCGGGTGATAGTGCCCGAGGTCGAGGCAAGGCACGACCTTCCGGCTCTGGGCGTAGGAAGCATAGAATTCGTGGGAACCGACCACGTAGTCCTCGCTGCCGAGTCCAAAGAGCTTGCCCTCGACGGCGTCGATGCAGTGGTTGCGGCTCACCTTCGGGTCGTCCAAGATGGCGTCGAGCGACTCGACGAGCCGGGCGCGCGGGCTCCAGCGGTCGGCGGGCTGGTCCTTGGTGCCGTCGGGGATCCAGTGGTTGATGACGCAGGGCGAGCCGAGTTTTTTTGAAAAATGCTGGGCGATGCGGCGGCAGGCGCGGCCGTGGTCGATCCAGAACCGGCGGATTTTCTTGTCCGCGCTGGAGAGCGTGAATCCCGAATTGGCCATCTCGTGGGCAAAGTAGGTCGGGTTGAAGTCGAGGCCGATGCGGTGCGACTTCGCCCAATCGAGCCAGTTCGCAAAATGCGCGGGCGTGATAGCGTCGCGGTCCACGGCCTTCCTGCCCGTCTCGGCGTAAAAGGCGTGGAGGTTCAGCCGCTGCCGGCCGGGCAAGAGCTTTAAAACGAGGTCGAGGTCGCGGCGCATCTCGTCGCCGTTGCGAGCGCGGCCGGGATAGCCGCCGGTCGATAGGATGCCGCCGCCGACGAGGCCATCCTTGGGCGTCTCGAGGCCGCGCACATCGTCGGCCTGCCAGCAATGGAGCGAGATCGGCACGGCGAGGGCGCGGGCGATGGCGGCGTCGGTGTGCACGCCGCGTTCGGCGTAGGCGGCGCGCGCGAGGCGGTAGGTGGCGGAAATGGACTGGCGGGAGGTGGAGGACATGGGGTGGGAGGAAAAATGAAAGTGAGGGGGAAAGTGTAGGGCCGATCTGTGACTGGCCCTACTGGGAGATCATGGGTGAGGTTGATACATGACGGGTGTGAGCTGCCGGGCGACGACGGCGCGGAAGGCGGCGAGGTTGCGCACGGCGCGGAGGGCGATGAGCTGGCTGGCGATGTTGCCGGTGGCCGTGCCCTCGAGGGTGAAGGCGTGGACGGGCAGCCCGCTGGCGTCGGCCGTGGCTTGGCAGAGCAGCCGGTTCTTGGAACCGCCACCGACGACGAGGATCCGGCGGAACTTGCGGCCGGCGAGCCGTTCGAAAGCCCGGAGCGCATCGGCATGCCCGCGGCCGAGCGAGTCGCAGATCAGGCGGGTGTAGCCGGCGAGATTCTTGGGCGAAGGCAGCTTCCGCCTCTTCAACTGGGCGTCGATGGCCACGCGCATCGAGGGCGGATTGACGAAGGCCGGATCGGTCACATCGAGAAAAGCCCCTCCTGCAGCTGAAGGCAGTTTGCCGGCGGCGGCGAGCAGCTTCGTCCATTCGCGGTCGTTCTTCGGCCGGGCCGTGAAATCCTTCAGCGTCTGCTCCAGCAGCCAGAGGCCGATGACGTTTGTCAGTGGACGGTAGCGGCCGTCGCCGATGCGTTCGTTGGAAATGCGCGCCGTGAGCGCCGCGTGGCCGAGGACCGGCTGGTCGCTCTCGAATCCCACCAGCGACCAGGTGCCCGAGCTGATGTAGAGGTCGCCGCCCGCCGGGTCGGCCGGCATGGCGTCGTAGGCGCAGGCGGTATCGTGGCCGGGCACGGCGACGACCTTGACGCCTTTCAGCTCCGGGAAATTCCGGACCGGCCCGAGCAGGGTGTTCGCTTTGATGGGGGTCGTGAACCAAGTGGCGGGAAGATGGAAATGGTCGAGCGCGGCGCGCGACCAGTCGGTGCCGTGGACGTCGAGCAGCTGCGTCGTGCTCGCGAAGGAAATCTCGTTTTCCATCCGGCCCGAGAGGAGAAAGTTGAAATAGTCCGGCAGGAACAGGCAGCGCGTGGCGACGTCGGCCACGGCCGGGCAGTGCGCGACGGTCTCCTCCAGCTGCAGGCTGGAGTTATAGAAGACATTCGGAATGCCGGTGGCCGCGTAGATGCGCTCGAGGGCGGCGCGGGTGTTGGCGAGGCGCTGCAGCCCGGGTTGGGTGCGGGCGTCGCGGTAAGCGTGCGTCGGGAAAACGATGCGGCCGGCGTCGTTGACGAGGACGTAGTCCACTCCCCAGGTGTCGACGCCAACGGAGGCGAGCTTCGGGAAACGCCGCTTGGCGGCACGCAGGCCCGCGACGATTTCCGTCCAGAGGCCCGGCAGGTCCCAGTAGTCGTGACCGCCGATGGAGCGGAACTGGTTGGGGAAGCGATGGACTTCCGTCAGGGTCAGTTTCCTGCCGGTCCAGGTGCCGACGATGACGCGGCCGCTGGTCGCGCCGAGATCGACCGCCGCGCAGTGAATGGGTTTGGAGAGTTTGGTCACGAGGGGAAGGGGAAACTCCAAGCTCCAGCCTCCAAGCTCCAGAGAACTTCAAAACACCGAAGAAGAGGAAACCGGGAACTCATGGTTGGATCTTGTTTATTGTAGTTTCTCTGGAGGTTGGAGCTTGGTCCTTGGAGTTTCGTGCGCGTCAGCGCAGGAAAGCTTCGTGGAGTCCGCCGTCGACAGTAATGACCTGGCCGGTGGTTTTGCTGAGGCGGTTGCTGACGAGGAGGAAGTAGGCCTCGGCCTGGTCGGCGGGGGTGATGGGCGACTTGGTGAGGGTCCGGTCGGCGTAGAATTGGGCGAGCTTGCCCACCAGCGATACGGTCTCCTCCTTCTCGGAATACGGAATGTTGTATTTGGCGAGCGAGCCGATGACGCGGTCGCGCGGGAACATCGCGCTCCCCTGCACGACGGTCGCCGGCGCAACGCCGTTGACGCGCACGAGCGGCGCCAGTTCGAGGGCGAGTTCGCGGACGAGGTGATTGGCGGCGGCCTTCGAGGTGTCGTAGGCGACGGAACCCTTTTTGGCGACGACGGCGTTGGCCGAGGTGGTGAGCACGAGGTTGCCGCGCAGGCCCTGCCGCTTCCAGGTCTTGAAGGCTTCGTCGCCAACGAGGTAGGCGCCGGTGACATTGATGGCGAAAGTGAGCGCCCATTTGTCGTCGGGGATGTGGCCGGTGGTGTTGCTCGGCACAAAGACGCCCGCAGTCACGCAGATGGAATCGAAGCCGCCGTAGGCGATGGCGACGTCGTCGAGCATGCGGCGGATGCTGGCGCGGTCGGTGATGTTGGCCGCGAGGCCGATGGCCGGGCCGCAGTTGGAAAGGCCGGTGCCGGCTACGCCGATGCCGGGGCCGTATTGGGCGGCGATCTCCTTCGCCGTCTCCTGGGCGGCGGCCTCGTTAAGGTCGACGCAGACGATGTGCGCGCCCTCCCGGACGAGCCGGTGGGCGGTCTCCTTGCCGATGCCGGAGCCGGCGCCGATCACGATGATGATCTGACGCGCGAGTTCCTTCTCGGGGGGCATGCGCTGGAGTTTCGCCTCCTCGAGCAACCAATACTCGATGTCGAAGGCCTCCTGCTGCGGCAGGGCGATGTATTTGTCGATCGCCTCGGCGCCGCGCATGACTTCGACCGCGCAGTTGTAGAACTCAGCGGTGACGCGTGATTCCGACTTGTCCTTGCCCCACACGATCATCCCGAGACCGGGGATGAGCACGACGGTCGGGTTGGGGTCGCGCATCGCGGGCGAGTTGCGGTGTTTGCACTTCGCGTAATAGGCCGCGTAGTCCTTGCGGTAGCGCTCGATGCCGGCGGCCAGTTTCTCGCGCAGCGTGGCGAGGTCCTCGTTTTGCGGGTCCCAGTTGACGTAGAGCGGCTTGATTTTCGTGCGCAGAAAGTGGTCCGGGCACGACGTGCCGAGCTCGGCGAGGCGGGCGGCGGCCATCGAGTTGACGAAGCGCAGGATCTTCTCGTCGTCCTGCACCGTGCCGATGAAGCGCGTGGGCGGCGTCTTGCGACCGGGGTCACCGACCCCGGCTACAGCTCCCCGGAGCCAGGGGAGGATTGCGGCGAAGACCTCGTTGCGCTTCACGGCGTCGAGCGTCGAGTATTTCGCGCCGCCGAAGGCCGTGGCGTCGCCGCCCT
>JAYVZM010000119.1:0-14138 GCA_043783345.1 Verrucomicrobiota bacterium | reverse complement strand
CGCTCCTACAGTTTGGCCAAAGCAACTGCTGGTTTGCATTGGCGACGCGATGGCTGTTAGGTGGAGACGATGAACCTTCGCTACCCCAAATTGTCGATCGGTCTGGCGCTGCTGAGCCTGACCTTGCCCACCTGCATTTCCGCCGCGCCGTTGCGCGTGCTCTATTTCTCCAAGTCGGCCGGATTCGAACACAGCGTGGTCAAGCGCGTGGACGGCAAGCCCAGCTACTCGGAGAACGTGCTGGCCGGCCTGGGGCCGAAGCATGAGATCGAGTTCACCTTCAGCAAGGACGGCAGCCTGTTCACGCCGGAGTATCTGGTCAGATTCGACGTGGTCATGTTCTACACCAGCGGCGATCTGCTCAATGTCGGCACGGACGGCCAGCCGGCGATGACCGCGGCGGGCAAGCTGGCGCTGCTCGACTACGTCGCGGGCGGCAAGGGCTTCGTGGCGCTGCACAGCGCGAGCGACACCTTTCACACCAACGAGCACGGCGGCGGCAACAATCCGATCAGGGCTCCGCGGTTCGTGAACTATGGCGACGCCGCGGACGACTATATCAAGCTGCTCGGCGGCGAATTCATCCGGCATGGCCCGCAGCAGGTGGCCCGGGCCCGCGTGATCGATCCGGCCTTCCCCGGCTGCGCCGAGCTCGGCGAGACGGTGGAGTGCATGGAGGAGTGGTATACGCTGAAGGAATTCGCCGCCAGCCTGCACGTCCTGCTCGTGCTGGAAACCGCGGGCATGAAGGGTGCCGACTACCAGCGCGCCCCGTTTCCGCTGGCCTGGGCCCGCGCCTACGAAAAGGGCCGGGTGTGGTTCAACGCCATGGGGCATCGCGAGGACGTGTGGACGAATCCGAAGTTCCAGGCCATGCTGATCGGCGGCATCGAGTGGGCGGGCGGCCGCAAAACGGCCGAGGTCACACCCAATCTCACGGCGGTCGCACCGGAGGCGAATAAACTGCAGGTTTACGTTCCGTGATTTTGAGAGCGCCCGGGAATTCGGGCGCACGAGGTGCCGCGACGCGCGCGGGCAAACCGTGCCGGTTGCGCAATTGATTGCCAACGGGCACGGCTTATCGCCCTTAAAAAGGCGGTTGAGACGATTGCCTGAACGGATTGAGCCGGCCTGCCTTTGGCAGGCAGTCCGGACTAATGCTGCGTTCATTTAATCGCCCCCGTTAGTAGAATTGCTTCATCCCCGGTTTTGGGGTGCGCAATTCTTGCGCAATGAGTGCACACACCTCCGCAAGGCATGCGGAGTCTATTTCGAGCCGATCTGGCACCATGTGACGCAGATAAGTCATCCACGTGAAAAGCACCTAGCGTTACTACACCAAAAGAATCTCGCATGAGCACACCAAGATATTGGACCAAAAGCACCCTGATTTTCGGAGGAGCCGCCGCGTGGGGCCTCCTTCTCGTTTCCTGCGTGGTAGCCGACCGAACCGTCGTCGCCCCGCCTAACGTCGCCGGCGCCACCTACGTGGGCTCCAAGAAATGCGCGGAATGCCATGAAGACCAGACCAGTCATTTCGATGGTTCCACCCATAGTCGCGTTGCCCTCAAGGACGCGAAGGGCACCGACATCGGTTGCGAATCCTGCCACGGGGCCGGCTCGCTCCACGTCAAAGCGGGCGGCAGCAAGGACACGATCGTCAATCCCAACAAGTCGCCCGAGACCTGCTTCACCTGCCACCTCGACAAGCGCGGTGAGTTCAGCCTGCCGCATTCGCACCCCGTCCTGGCCGGCCAGATGACCTGCAACGACTGCCATGACCCGCACAAGGGGCACGTGGTCAAACGGAGTGGCGCCGACCTTGAGACGCCGAACGAGACCTGCACGAAGTGCCACACGGCGCAGAAAGGTCCCTTCCTCTTCAAGCACCAGGCCATGGTCGAGGGCTGCACAACCTGCCACAACCCGCACGGCACGGTGAACCAGAAGATGCTGCTCGCCCGCGATGCCAACCTCTGCCTGAAGTGCCATCTCGAACACCCGTCAAACCTATCGGTGGGCGGAGTCCCCGGATCCATCGGCGACGGCAAGATCGTCGCGGGCGGCGAGGATCACCGCACCCGCCTCCAGAACGGCACCTGCTGGGTCGCCGGCTGCCACGAGGATGTTCACGGCTCGAATGCCAGCAAAGCCATGCGTTACTAACACCTTAAAACCTACTCTAACATGCATGCCACAAATTTTACCCTCCGTCGCGGTGCCAGTGTGATCGCCTGTCTGGCCCTGGCCTTGGGCAGTGTCGGCGTCAAAGCCGCCACCGCCCCCAAACCGGCCGACGCCTTCCCCGTCTTCGACAGCTATATCAAGCTCTCGGGCAAGGCCCCGTCCGTCAGCGGCAACCCCGCTGCTTACGCCGAGCGTTTCCGCAGCCCGGATAGCGGTTCCTACGGCATCGAGGCCCTCCATTTCTCCAAGGATGTGGACAAGGATGTCACGATGGAAATCGACGGCAAGGCCCTCACGGGCGCCGAGGATTACCTGGGCAAGCTGAAGCTGACGAAAAACGAGGTCGGCACCTTCGAGATGGGCTACAAGAGCTTCCGGACCTTCTACGACGGCGTCGGCGGTTTCTTTCCGGTGAGCAAGATCTGGACGCCGCTGGGCAACGAGGAACTGCATACCGATCGCTCCAACTTCTGGGCGGACGTTCACATCGCGCTGCCCAACCAGCCGGTCTTCCACCTCCGCTATTCGGATCAACAGCGCACCGGCCGGAAGGACACGACCATCTGGGGTGATTCGGATTTCAGCGGGATTCCGATCTATAACGTAAGCAGCCTGAATCCGGTCAGCGCCAACAAGAAAATTGCCCCCAATTACATCGACCTGGATGAGCGGCAGAAAACCCTCGAGGCCTCGGTGAAGCACACGGTCGGCAACACCGAGCTTGAGTTCGAGGTGGTGAACAACCGGACCAACAGCGACGACACCCGCAGGGTGTGGCGCTATCCAGGCGAATTGAAGCCTTATCCGCTTCTGCCCACCGGCCAGCCCGCCTTCCTGGTCGACCCGTCCCTCGCCAACAATCAGATCTTGGGTTTTGACGAGCAAACGATCAAGGCCGACGTCTGGACCTATACCGGCAAGTTCGAAACCAAAATCAGCGACCAGTTGACCGCGTTTGGCGGCCTTCTCTATCAGGATGCGGCGGCGGATATCGCAGGGAACCGGCAGAATACTCTTTATATCAACACTGGCGCCGGGTTGGTCACCGCCGTGGGCGGCTTCGTTGGCGCCGGCGGCCGTCCGCCTTACTCGTATAAGACGGATTCCGGCCACACGTCGGAAAAGGTGCTGACCGCCAATGTCGGGGTCACCTACAAGCCGCAAACCGATCTGTTCATCAGCCTGGCGTTCAAGGGCGAGGATCTGGACATGAAAGGCCAAAACAACGTGACCTACACCAGCAACAGCATCGTGCAGGCCACCGGCGTGGTCACCCCGGTGATTGTGCCCGGTCCCAATAGCAGCAAGCGCAGCGAGAAGACCTGGACCCCGGAACTGGATGTCCGCTACACCGGCGTCAAGAATCTGGCCCTCTATGGCACGATCGACTATCGCTATACACCCGGCCAGGAATATGGCTCCAGCACCGGGGTGACCACCGGCGGCGGCGCCGCGCCCGCGGTGGTCAGTTATGACAACGTGAAGCTGAACCAAGGGCACTACAAGGTCGGGGCCAACTGGACGGTGTCGTCGCTGGTTTCACTGCGCGGGGAAATCTTCTACAAGGATCATGTCAACAAGTTCACGGGCTATGGCCCGAGCCTTGGCGGCAGCTATATCCTGGGCTATGAGTTCAAAGGCTACAAGCTGACCGCCATTTTCAAGCCCCTCCCCACGGTCACGTTTACCTCCCGCTACGTCGGCCAGGTCGGCACCATGAATACCACGGTCGATGGCGGCACCCAGTATCAAAGCGTGGATTCCAAGAGCCATCTGTTCGGGGAGACGCTCGATTGGAACCCCACCAGCCAGATTTACGTGCAGGCCAACCTGAACGTGGTTTTCGCCACGCTCCAGACTTCCTATCCGCGCGCTGGCGGCATCGGCAATGATGTCCTGCACAATGCCGACAACAACTACTGGAACGGCAGCGTCGTTGCCGGGTTTGTCGTGAACAAGACCACCGACGCCCAGCTGCAATACACCGCCTATCAAGCCGACAACTATGATCCGCTGATCCCCCCTTCCGCCGTTCCCTACGGCGCGGGCATCAAGGAATACACGGTGACCGCGGGGGTGAAACACAAGTTGACCGATCGGATGATCCTCAACGCCAAGGTCGGTTATTTCGACAGCAAGAATGACACGACCGGCGGCAACACGAACTTCCACGGTCCGCTGGCCTACGTCTCCCTCGATTACGCCCTGTAATTTAGTTCCATCCCCAACATGAATACCAAAGCCAAGGTTGCATTGACTGGTCTGGCTTTGTCCCTGGGCACGGGTGTGGCCATCGCCGCACCCGCCGCCGACAACTGGGACAACCACTGCGCCTCCTGCCACGGCGCCGACGGCAAGGCCCAGACCAAGACCGGCAAGAAACTCAAGCTCCGCGACTACACCGACGCCAAGGTGCAGGCCGAGATGAAGGACGAGGACATGGTCAAGGCCATCACCGAAGGCATCAAGGTCGACGGCAAGGAAAAGATGAAGGCGTTCAAGGAGGAAATCTCCGCCGAGGAGATCAAGGACCTCGTCGCCCACATCCGCAAATTCAAGGGCTGAGCCGCCTCCGCGCGGCCGGTTTCACGCCGACGGAGCGCACCCCGCGCCCGCCGGCTTTGTTTTCACCGTCCCCCTTCCTGACTTTCCCCGTCCATGACAGAGCCCAATGACAAACCGCCGGCGCCGCTGCTGGCCCCGCGCTCGAGCTTCAACAACTGGATCAGCGCCATCGGCGGGGTCATCGCCCTCGGCGCGCTCTTTTCATTCGCCCTGTTGGTGTGGATGGACTTCACCGGGAACCACAAGAATCCCTATCTCGGCATCTTCACCTACATCGTCGCGCCCGGGTTTTTGATCACCGGCCTGGCCACCGCGTTTTTCGGGGCGTGGGCCCAGCGCCGCTGGGCGCTCAAGCATGCGGCCGACGTGCCCGACAAGTGGCGCCTGGATTTCTCCAATCCCTCCCAGCGCCGCTATCTGCTGCTCTTGGGCAGCGGCGGCGTGGTCTTTCTCCTGCTGAGCACCTTTGGCAGCTATCAGACCTACCACTACGCCGAATCCACCCAGTTCTGCGGTCAGGTCTGCCACCAGGCCATGAACCCCGAGTTTGCCACCTACCAGCGCGGCGGCCACGCCCGCGTGGATTGCGTGGAGTGCCACGTCGGCTCCGGCGCCACCGCCTTCGTCAAGGCCAAGATCAACGGCACGCACCAGCTCATCGCCTACACCCTCGACAACTACAAGCGCCCGATCGAGGCGCCGGTCAAGAACCTCCGGCCCGCCCGCGAGACCTGCGAGAAATGCCACTGGCCCGAGAAATTCCTCGGCAACGTCGACGTCACGTTCGACCACTTCCTCTCCGACAAGAAGAACACCGCCTACAGCGTCCGCATGCTCCTGAAGGTGAACAACGGCCGCCCGGGCAGTCCGCTGACCGGCATCCATTGGCACGTCAGCCCCGACAGCTCCGTCGAGTATTACGCCCCCGATGAAAAGCGCCAGGACGTCGTCTGGATGCGCGTCTCGAACAAGAAGGACGGCACGCACAAAATCTACCGCAACGAGGAGTTCAAGGGCGAGCCGCCGGCCGCCCTCGTCCGCGTGATGGATTGCATCGATTGCCACAACCGCCCGGCGCATGTGTTCCCCACGGCCAATGACGCCGTCGAGCGCTATCTGGCGCTCGGCACGCTCCCGACCACGCTGCCCAGCATCAAGCGCACCGCCGTGCAGGCCATGCTGCAGAAGGAAATCACGACCGCCGCCGCCGCGCCGGCGAAGATCGCCGAGTTCATCAAGGCGAAATACAAGGACAGCCCTGAGGTGCCCGCCATCGCCGCCGCCGTGCAGCAGATCTACGCCGAGACCATCTTCCCCGAGCGCAAGGCCGACTGGCGCGTCTATCCGAACAACATCGGCCACAAGGACTGGCCCGGCTGCTTCCGTTGCCATGACGACAAGCACAAGACCGCCGCCGGCGAGTCCGTGAGCGCCAGCGACTGCACCTCCTGCCACGTCATTCTCACGCAGGGCAAGGGCGCCGAGCTCACCTCGCTGACCGCGGCCGGCCTCGAGTTCAAGCACCCGGGCGGCGAATACGACGCCGACTTGAAGTGCGCCGACTGCCACAACGGCGGCATTCAGGGGAAGTAGGAGCTCAGAGCAAAGAGCGAAGAGCTTGGAGCCAGCGATGGATAGGGGCGGTTGCCCTCAACTGCCCTTCCTTGCAGGGCCGGCGCTCGTCGCCGGGCCGCGAGCATCCTTATCGCGAGCAAGCTCGCTCCCACAAAATCGGGTTCGCAGCGCCGACAATCTGGCTCCGTGCTCTTAGCTCCCCGCTCCCTGCTCAATTCTCCTTGTCCCCCGTCGCGCGCTTCCGGCGCGCCCGCACCTGGGTGAAGATCAGCGACACCGCCACCAGCACGGTGCCGAGCACCAGGAAGGAAATTATCCGGTAGGTGGGCGTCAGGCGCGTGAGACCGGCCACGAGCACGTAGCCCACCGTGAGCAGCAGCGTCAGATGGCCCATCCAGCGATATTTCGGGTTCCGCACGACCAGGTTCATCAGGTAATACGCGACCGCGACGCCGACCCACGACACGCTGACATATGCCCCGGGCACGAGATGGTAGAGGGCATACGGGAACACAACAAACGCGCTGGCGAGGTAGGCGTTGCGCATCAGCTCGGTCGTGAGCTCGAGGCGTTCCTTCTTCCAGTTGAGGATGCGCGCGGTGAGGAGCGCCACCACGCCGAAGCCCACGCTGATGCCCGACTCCTCCCTCGCGACCGCCATGTAGGCCAGCACGATCGCGACGTAGATGAAGAAATTGGCGACGACGATCAGCCGGGAACGGAACCAGAGCGCGGTGGCGACCACCACGAGGCTTTGTCCCGACAGCCAGATGAAGACCGCCGGGGAGGGAAACGCCTTGATGATGGCCGCGCTGAGCGCCAGGTAGCCGGTCATCGCATAACAAAACGTCGCGAACCGGCTGGCTTCACCCCGCCAGAAAGCCACGGCCAGCCCCAGATACACGAGGGCCGCGGCCAGATGGGCCAGGGCGAACGAGGCGGCGGGCAGCCCGAGGGTCTGCAGCAGGTAGAGCCCGTAACACGCCCCGCAATTGAGCAACACCGCCAGGATGGTGCCCGGGTCCTCCAGCGACCGGTCGCGGCGACGGAGCGAGCCCACCGCCAGAATCACGGCATAGACGAGCAGGAACAGGAGCGCGACCCGCGGCTCCAGCAGGACCTTGAACGACCTTCCTCCCCACGGCCGGTTGATCGCCCAGAGCAAATGGGTCAGATAGACGGCGGGGATGGCTCCGAGCAGAAGTCCCGGCCAAGCCTGCCGGACCGCGGCGCAGGCGGCGAGGGCCGCGAGCAGGGCGACGGTGACAAAGACGCCCAGGGGCGCGCCGACGACCGTGACGGCGACCAGGCCCGTCAGCATCGCCAGTCCGAGCAGCCACGGGGATTGCCGCCGCAGCGCCAGCACCAGGTTGACGATCACAGCGGCGGCCAGCACCGCGCGTCCGACGGCCGAGTCGACCTCCAGCACATGCGTGGCGCCAAAGAAGAAAAGCCGCAGCGTCGAAAAAAACAACAGGGCCATGCCGGCGCCGCGCAGGTGTCCGGCCACCAGTTCGAAGGATTTCCGCCAGACGCGGGCCGCGAGCAACAGGCCCGCGGCCAGGGCCAGTCCGGCGGCGGACGGCGCGACCGGGGGCAGACCGGGGAACGGCAGCGAGAGCGCAAAACCAACGCCGCAGGTGAGCACGATAACACCGACGCCGGCGAACCACTGCTGGCCGACGACGTATTCCAATTCCTCCTCCGTCTGGTCCGTCACGACCGGGGCCAGCAGGGAGGCCTCGGGCGGGCGGGGCGGAGCTTTCACCGCCGCCGCGGGTTGCTCCACCGGCGGCAGGCGCAGGTGTTGCTCGATCCGGGCCAGCCGTTGCTCGAGGCGCGACACCGTCTCGGCAAGGTCGGGTTCGGGCCGGGGAGTGGGGGCATCACTCATGGGACATCCGGCGGTTGGCTGAGTTGGGGGTTGAGGGTGGGGCACTCTGCCCGGGCACTTCGCTAGGAGTCGCAGCCGCAGCCACCGCCGCCACAACTGCCGTGGCTGACGCCCGGATCGATCGCCGCGCCGAGCTGGTCGGCGAGGTCGCAGAGAGTCTGATAATATTCCTCGCGGGGCAGGCCGAGCGCATGGGCCGCAAAAGTCTCGGCGTCGTCGGCCGAGGCGAACTCGCCGTAGTTCACCGCGACGAGCTGGTAGAACGCCAGGTAAGGCACCAGGGCGAGCTGCGTCATGTAGACGGGATGCACATAGAGCGTGAACCCTTCCTCCGGCATGTCGCCCTTCGGCTCGGGGAAGGCGAACTCGCCGGGATTGAGCCGGGCGCTGTCAAAGACCAGTTCGCAGGGGTAGCGCACGCAGGTGCGGTCCTTCAGGATGGCCTGCAATTGGGGCCAGCCGATCACCGGGCCGTATTTGGCGAAAATCTCGGCGCCCTTCGCGCCGACGTGGGCGTTGAGCGATTGCTTCGCGTCGGTGGCGGTGAGTTGGGTGGCCATGGGCGTGGGGTATGGCGGACGATTTAGTGCAGGACAGGAGTCGGGAGCGGGACGGGCGGGCGGTCCTCGTTCGCCTTGGTGAGCCGGCCCTGCAGGATCGGCACCGACATCCGCAGGAAAATCGTGTAGAGCAGCAGACCCATCGCCCAGATGCCGAGGCACACGAGCGTCTCGTTCAGCGAGGGGACGTAGTCGACGATCGCGCCGAGCGGAGTGGGGATGAAGCCGGGGATGACGAGGCCCATGCCCTTTTCGATCCAGATGCCCACGATGCTGAGCACGCAGGCGACATTGAGGTATTTCAGGCCGCGGCTGAGCGGGAGCACGAGCAGAACCATCGCAATCAGATTGAAGGCGATGGCGGTCCAGATCCAGGGCACGAGCGCATGGTGGCCATGGAGTCCGACAAAGAGATACTTCGCCGAGGCGCCGTGGGTGGTGCCGGAGTAGAATTCCTTGAACACCTCGCACACGAGCAGGAAGACATTGATGATCATCGAAACCTGGACGATGCCCCGCAGGATCAGCAGGCTGCGGTCGGTGATCATGAGCCGTTCGGTCATGCGGGAGCGGACGATCTGGTCCAGCGCGCGGGTTTCCATCAGCACGCGCAGCGACGCGCCCGGCAGCCGGAGGAGCCGGCAGGGTTCCTCGGCAATGGCGGTGGCCTCGCGCGAAGTGCCGTGCAACGCGGAGACTTCGCCGAACTGGTCGCCGGCCCGTGCGGTGCGGGTGATGCGCACCCGGCCGCTCTCGGCCCGCTTGACGACGACGCTGCCTTGCAGCACGAAAAAGGCGAAGCGCGAGAGCGTGCCCTGCCGGAGCAGCACGTCGCCGGTGTTGACCTCGATGACCGTGGCATCCTGGAGCGCCCGGGCGCGGTCCGCGGCCGGAACCGCGGCCAGCTCGGGCAGCACGCGGGCGAACTCAACCAGGTCCTGCAGGGTGGCGGCCCGGCCCGGTTGATCGCCGGCGTCGACGCCCGCGACGAGTTCCGTGGCGGAGCCGGAGGCGGTCACCCGCCGGATGACCTGGAGGGCCAGGATGATCAGCGCGGGGCCGGCGGTGAAAGCCGAGGCGAGGAAGCGCGGGCCGACGATCGAGGCGTTCCAGAAGGGCCGGCCACCCAGGCCGACGTAAAGGAAGGCCGTGACCGTGTGGATGGAGACCGCCCAGACGATGGCGAGGAAGACGAAGGGGATGTAGAACCACTTCGACGGTTTCTTTTTCTGGTAACGGCAATAGAGCAGATAGCCGCAGATGTAGACGTTGAGCAGCAGGTAGCCGTTAAGCACGATCACGTCCCAGCTGAGCATCGACTTGGGGAAGTTCATCTGGCCGATGCCGGGGATGAGGTGCCAGAAACGGTCGGGCCGGCCGAGGTCCACGGTGACGAACGCCAGGCACATGATGATGGCGGCGACGGCGAGCAGCTCGCCGAAGATGACGAGGTCGTGCAGCTCCTCGTTGTCGTAGATGTAGACCGGGATGACCATCATCACCGCGGCGGCCGCCACGCCGACGAGGAAGGTGAAATTGGCGATGTAGACGCCCCAGGAAACCTCGTCGCTCATGCCCGTGACCACCAGGCCGTGGACCAGCTGCTTGGCATAGGCGTTGAGCCCGAGCAGGCAGACGACGGTGAGGGCGCCCATCCAGGCATAGTAACGCCAGTCGCCGACGAAGGCGAGGCTCACGCTCCGCCGGAGGAAGACCAGGTAGTTGCGGACGGCGGTGATCATGGGATTTCGGATTGGACACGGAGCCCGCAGAGATTCGCCCCGAGGTCACAGAGGAATGCTTCCGGCTCCGCGGCCTCTGGTCCGGCCTCCGTGGTCTCTGTGACGAAATGAATTTCTCCGCTCATTTGTCGAAGTAGTAGAAGAACCGCGGGGAGGTGCCCATTTCC
Source organism: Verrucomicrobiota bacterium (assembly GCA_043783345.1). GTDB lineage: Bacteria > Verrucomicrobiota > Verrucomicrobiia > Opitutales > Opitutaceae > Lacunisphaera. Next base: position 3,448 of record JAYVZM010000119.1, on the reverse strand, counting down.
TCCTTCAACTGGATAAAGACGCGCTTCGTCCGGAGGATGTAGGAAATCTCGCTCTCGGGATCGAGGATGTTGCCGAACTTGCGTGCGCCGACGGGACAGACCTCGAGGCAGGCGGGATATTTGCCCATCCGGGTGCGCTGAACGCAAAAGTGGCACTTCTCCATCACGCCCTGCTTGCGGGGGCGGTTGCCGAGGTAGGCCATCTCCGGATTGAGCCGGTCCGGCGGGATCTCGGGCTTGGTGAAATTGAAGCGCCGCGCCCAGTAGGGACAGGCGGCCTCGCAGTAACGGCAGCCGATGCACCAGTCGTAGTCGATGACGGTGATGCCGTCCTTTTCCTGCCAGGTGGCGTTGACGGGGCAGACCTTGACGCAGGGCGGGTTCTTGCACTGCTGGCATTGCACCGGCATGTAGAAAAAGCCTTTTTCGGGGACTTCCTTGTCGTCGTAGAGGTGGTTGCCCTTCTCGACGTCCATCGAGCCGTGCGGCATCTTGAGCACGCGGATGTATTGGATCTCCGGGCTGCGCGACTGGTTGTTCTCGGCGACACAGGCGTGCACGCATTTGCGGCAGCCGATGCAGCGGGTCAGATTGAGGGCGTAGACAAACTCGACGCCGTCCATCGGCTTGAGATCGCGGACATGCGGGCGGATGCCGTATTGGTGTTCGACCTCATCGGCGATGCGCGCGAGCACCTTCTTCATTTCGTCCGGCGTCATCTCCTTGTAATACTTCTGCATGAACTGGTCGACGTTGGTAAAGTCGCTGAGTTCACGCAGCGGAGAGAGGCTGGCGGCGAGGGCGGAGAGGCCGGCGAAAGCCGCGGTGGAGCGGAGGAAGGTCCGCCGGTCGAGCGGGCCGCCATTGGGCGCAGCGGGCGGGGGCGTGGGGTCGGGAAGGGGCATGTCAGGGCGTGGTTTCTGAATGGGCGGCGGGACCGGTCGGGGTGCGCAGTGCATGCGGGCCGGGGGCGGGCACCCGGGGGGGAATCCGCGGGGCGTGGGGATTGTGGCAGTTGGCGCAATCCAGCTTGCGCGCCTCGCCGAGCGCGGTGTTCCAGTAGCCGTTGATCCGGCCGTGGGCGCCCGCGTCCCAATCGCGGTAGTTCGGACCGTGGCAGCTGCCGCAGAGCTGCGTGCTCTCGGCGAACTTGAGCTCGTGCCCATCGCGCACCTGGAAGGTCTCGAGATTCGCCTCGTTGTGGCAGTTGTAACAGAGGTTGTTCCGGTCGTGCGAGCCGTGGCCCATGACGATGTTCTTGTGCTCGTCGGGCACGATCAGGATGTGGTTGGCATCGAAGCGGAGCGGTGGCGGCTTGTTCTTGTCATGGCAGCCGTAGCAGTCGTAGTCCGAAAGATCTTCCTTCGCCCGGACCAGGTCGGAGTAGGTCTGGCGCCAGGGCGCCGTTTCCAGGAAGGACTTGTCAACCAGGGCGATTTGCTGCCGGGCCGGCGGGTGGCCCCACAGGTCGCCCAGGAAAACCGCGGCCAGCCCGAAAAACACCAGCACCATGGCCCCGAGAACGTAGACGATTCTCTTGGAGCTGACCGCCGGGGATGGTGTGGGGTCTGACTCCATGGCGGGTCGGGAGGGGTGGGGTGAAGCCTATTTCTTCAGGGCCCGGACGAAGGGCACCAGGGCTTTCATGTCGTCATCGGAGAGCCCCTCGATGGCTTTCATGGTGGTCTTGCCGTTCTTGTCGGTGAGACCCTCTTTCATGGCCTTGAAGGCCTGTTCGTCGGTGAACTCAGCCTGCACCTTGGCGTCGGTAAAATCGCGGATGCTGAGCTTTTTTCCCATCTTGGTCTGGCCCTTGCCATCGGCCCCGTGGCATTTGGCGCAATGTTCATCCCAGTTGGCCTGGGCTTCGGCGGCAGAGGCCGCCAGGGCGGCCACGACAAACGACAAGACAGCGAGCAGGTGCGTTCTTTTCATAGAAAGGGTATGAGCGGGCGTGGAGGGGCGGAGGTGGATTCCGTTTGTCGGCAGGAGTATCGTCGAATCCCCCCGTCCCAACTACCGGGGCGTTGCCGAACACTGCGCATATATTGCTGTGGGCGGCTGCGGTGTGGCTGTGGGAGCGAGCGAACTCGCGATGATTTGCGAATCGCGAGCCAGTTCGTTCCCCCCACCCCGGCACGGCCGCTGCAATTTACGCCCACCAGTGGACAAGTGCTGCGGAGCAAGTGACTCCCGCTCCGGGCATACTGCCCCCGAGGGAATATGACTACCTTACACCCGCGCCGGTTGCCGCTCTCCTTGCTGGCCTGCCTGCTGCTGGCCGTCACCGGCCGGGCGGGGGACGCTCCCGCGAAGCCCGCGCCCGCGGTGCCCAACAGCGAGTGCATGGACTGTCACGAGGCGGAGCTCAGGGCCCGCAAGAAGGGCCAGCCGCCGGAATGGATCGGCGTGAAGCCCGACGTCTTCGCGCATTCGGCCCACGGCAAACTCAACTGCGTCGAATGCCACACGGGGATCACCCAGACGCCCCACGATTCGACGTTGGCCCCGGTGCAATGCGCCTCCTGCCACGAAAAGTCGCTCCAGACCCACGCTTTTCACCCCCGCCTCGCGCTCACGCCCGTCCCCGCGGGCAAGGACACTTCCTGCACCGAATGCCATGGCACGCATGACACCGTGCCGGTGAAGCAGAAGGAATTCGCCTTCTACGATGGCGCCCAGACCGGGTCCTGCGGCCGCTGTCATGAGACCGCGGCGAAGGACTACCTCGCCTCGGCCCACGCCGCCCGTCCGGCCGGAGGCAAGCGCACCACGCCCGACTGCATGGGTTGTCACGAGGAACGGATCGCCAGCCAGGGGCCGGCGCGCACGAGGGTGGAGCTGAAGCTCGCCCAGGCGAAACTCTGCGAATCCTGCCACGTGGGCAATCCCGAGGTCGCGGGCCAGTCCAACCTGGGCGCGAAGTTCGTCTCCTCCTTCGATCATTCCGTGCACGGGGCCGCCCTGCAGGCGGGCCATGCCGAGGCCGCCGGTTGCATCGACTGCCACGGCGCCCATGCGATGAACAAGGCCGCCGTCGCCGGCGCCCGGATCAGCCGGCTGCGCATCACGGAAACCTGCGCGAAGTGCCACAAGGAGCAGGCGCAGCAATACGCGACCAGCGTCCACGCCGCCGCCCTGCAGAAGGGCAACCTCGATTCCGCCGGCTGCACCAGCTGCCACGGCGAGCACGACATCAAGCTGCACACCGATCCCACCGCGCCGGTCCACAAGGCCAATCTCGCCCGGCAGGTCTGCGCCGAGTGCCATGCCTCCGTCCGGCTCACGCGCCGTTACGGTCTGGCCAACGACACCTTCAAGACCTTTTCCGACAGCTACCACGGCCTCGCCGTCCGGGGCGGCTCGGTCGAGGTGGTGAACTGCGCCAGTTGCCACGGCGACCATGCCATCAAGTCGCAGAACGACCCGACGTCCACCGTGTACAAGG
>JAYVZM010000118.1:0-2209 GCA_043783345.1 Verrucomicrobiota bacterium | reverse complement strand
GGGTGAGGGCACCCCGCATCCAATTGAGCCATCACGGCGTCGAGTGCAGTGCGATAGACCCGCGTGATGTTGGCGACGTATTCGGCGCTCTTGAGGCGGCCCTCGATTTTCAGCGACGCCACCCCCGAGCGGACGAGATCGGGCAGCACGTCGAGCCCGGAGAGATCCTGCGGGCTGAGCAGGTAGCGGCGGTCGCCCAGGTCGACGGTCCGGCCGTCGGAGACGAGTTCGTAGGGCATGCGGCAGGCCTGGGCGCACTCGCCGCGGTTGGCGGAGCGGCCGCCCAAAGACTCGCTGGTCAGGCACTGGCCGGAGTAGGCGACGCAGAGCGCGCCATGCACGAAGACCTCCAAAGGGAGGGAAGAGCCGTCGGCCAGCTGGGCCTCGCGGATGGCGGCGATCTCCTTGAGGGAGTTTTCGCGGGCGAGCACAACGAGGTTGGCGCCGAGCTCGCGGGCGAACTCCACGCCGGCGGCGCTGGTCACCGTCATTTGCGTGGAGGTGTGGATCGGGAAATCCGGCGAGAGCCGGCGGATCAGCCGGCAGATGCCGATATCCTGGACGATGGCGGCATCGACGCCGGCGGAGATGATGGACTTGAGGTAGTCCGTGGCCGCGGCGAGTTCGTCGGCGAAGACCAGGGTGTTGAACGTCACGTAGCCTTTCACGCCGCGGCGGTGGAGGAACTCCATGAGTTTCGGCAGATCGGCGAGGGTGAAATTCTGGGCGCGCATACGGGCGTTGAACCGCTCCAGGCCGAAATAGATGGCATCGGCGCCGTTTTCGACGGCGGCGCGGGCGCAATCCCAGTCACCGGCCGGGGCCAGCAGCTCCGGCCGCACCGGCGCGCGCGCATGGGGCGCGAGCGGGGTCGAGGCTTCGGTGGTGACAGACATGGCCCGAGGGTAGGCAGTGGCGGCGAGGTCGCAACCGGATTCCCCGGCGGCATAGCCGCGCAATCGGCAAAATTTTTCCGGAACCACCCCGCCCGGGATGAGTCTCTTCTCCTACGGAACCATTCATCCATCCTCCCCGCCTATGAAATCGATCCTCTGCCGTCTGGTATTGTTGGGCACCTTGTGCGGATTGCCCGCGGTGCTCGCCGTCGAAGCAATCGATTCGTATACCCAGGCGGTCGGGACATACGTTACCGGAGCCGGCCAGCAGTTGCACGCCATCCGCCGCGAAGTGGATGCCGTGACCCAAAAGGCGCCCGATGACGTCAAACAAAAGTATGCCGGGGTTTATGCGGGGCTCGCCAAATCAGACAAACTGCTGGAGAGCTTGAAAGTCGCGGAGTCGAAGGATTTCGACCGCTTGAAGGCTGATTTTGAGCGCACGCGGGATGCCATGATCAAGCAGCTCGAAACCGTGCGGCATGGCACCTGACGTGAGATTGGCGGGTCGGGCTCAGGCGGCGGCGATTTCCGGTGGCGGCGGAGCCGCCGGCGCCGAGCGCGAGACATGCGGGGCGGCGGCGCGCAGTCGGGCGGCGAAAAAAACCGTGAGCCCGAAAAAGCCGACCGAAACATAGCCCAGCGCCGGGTAGCCCAGCAGACGGCCGCCGGGGCCGATCGTGACGAAAGCGCCGGCGAGCACATTGCCGAGGGCGCTCGCGCCCTGCTGCAGCGAGGAGTTCACGCTCATGAAACCGCCCCGGTAGCGCGCCTCGACGGCGTTGGTGACCATGGCCATCGCCGGGGCAAAGCGACCCGACATCGTCACCATGAAGAGCGCCATGATCAGGCAGGCGAGGCTCAGCGACGAAGGGCCGAGGTTGGTCAGCACGAGGACCACGATGGCCGCGAAGCAAGAAAGGACGGTCAGCAAGCGCAGACGGTCGAACCGGTCGCTCAACATGCCAACGAGCGGAGTGCTGAACAAGGTTGCGAGGCCGCCGACAGCGTAGGCCTTGGGCAGATCGGTTTCGGCAATGCCGAGGTTGGCGACGAGGGAGGGCGCGAGGAAGGGGATGATGCAGCCGCCGGCCATCACCAGCGCGGAACTCAGGGCAAAGGCGCGCAGGTGCAGGCCGTGGGTGACGATCTCGCGCATCTGCCGGAGAGGATTGTTATGGCGCACGGCGGTGCGCAGGTGGGGCAGGGCGAAGGAAGCGATGACAAGGTTGAGCAGGGCACAGGCGCCGAGGAAGAAGAACGCCGCATGCCAGCCGTATTTGCCGGCGAGGATGAGCCCGGCCGGCACGCCC
>JAYVZM010000117.1:0-5904 GCA_043783345.1 Verrucomicrobiota bacterium | reverse complement strand
TGCCGCAGGATGACGGCGGTCATCGCAATGGCCGCCACGGTGAAGAGGAACACGAACGCCGTGCCATACTGCACGTCGCGCGTGTATTCGTTTTGCGGGATCTTGGAGGCAACGACGTAGATGTGATACGGCAGCGCCATGACGCCCTGGAAGAAGAAGTCGGTCCACTTCTGCACCTGCCACGGCAGCTCGTCACGCATGACGAACGCCGCCGTGAACATGATGGGCGCGGTCTCCCCCGCCACCCGCGCGATCGACAGCACCGAGGACGTCAGGATGCCCGGCAGGGCGTAGGGCAGCACGTTCGTCATGATGGTCTGGAACTTGGTGGCGCCCAGCGCCAGCGAACCCTCGCGGTAGCCCTTGGGCACGGCCTTCAACGCCTCCTCCGAAGCGGTGATGATGATGGGCAGCACCATGAACGCCATCGTCAGCCAGCCGGCGAGCAGCGACACGCCGAAATCGAACGCGATGACAAACAACCCGAAGCCGAACAGGCCGAATACGATCGAGGGCACGCCGGCGAGGTTAACGATGGAAAGCCGCAGGAAGCGGATGAACGGACCGTCGGCCGCGTATTCGCTGAGGTAGATGGCGCTCAGCACCCCCAGCACCAAGGCGATGAGAATGGAGCCGGCAACCAGCAAAACGGTGCCGACGATGTTCGGAAAGATCCCTCCGGCGGAATAGACGTAGGCGTCCACGTGCACGCCCGTCAGCTCCGCGGCATGCCCGGCCTTGAATTCCCTGAAGGCGCGATCACCCATCGTGACCTTTTTTCCGTTCAACTCCAAAACGTTCAGCGTCTCCGGCGACTCGGTCAGGAACGGCACGTTGATGAACGGCGCCGAGGTCCGGAAGATCACCGCCCCGCCCTTCAGTCCGATGTCCAGGAAGACGGCGGCGGCGCAAAGCAGCACGAAGTAGGTGCTGACCCGCAGCAGCCAGCTCACGACCTGCTCCAGGCGCTTGGCCAGGCTGGGCCGGCCGAAAATGGCGGCGGCGGTGGTGGTCGGCGCTTTCATCCGATGGAGATGCGGTAACGGCGCACGATTTTTTGCGCGAGCCAGTTGACGAGCAGGGAAATCAGGAACAGCACCACGCCGATCATGAACAGCGCCCGATAGTGGAGGCTGTCGCGCACGACCTCGCCCATTTCCTGGGCGATGATGCCGGTCATGGTGTGCACCGGCTGGAAGATCACCCCCACCCCCGCGCTGAGATCGGGTGTCTCGATGCGGTTGCCCGCGCACAGCAGCACGACCATCGTTTCGCCGACCACCCGGCCGAAACCGAGCAGGATGGCCGCCATGATGCCCGACAGCGCCGCCGGCACGGTGATGTGGATGATGGTCTGCAGTCGCGTCGCGCCGAGCGCGAGCGACGCCTCCTTGAAGGAGCGCGGCACATTGTTGATGGCGTCCTCCGCGAGCGAGAAAATCGTGGGGATCGCCATGAGCGCGAGCAGGCAGGCTGCCGTGGCGGCGTTGAGCCGTTCCGCGATCGGAAAGCCCGGCACCCAGTCGAGGGCGGGCAGCTGGGAGACCCGCCGCAGGGTCTCGCCGAACATCGCGATGCCAAAAAAGCCGAGCACCACGCTCGGGATGGCGGAGATGAATTCGATGTAGGGCTTGACGATCTTCTGCTCCACCGGCCCGGCCAGCTGGTTCACATAGATCGCTGCCGCCACGCCAAGCGGGATGGCGATCAGCAGCGCCAGAAAGGCGATGAGCAGCGAGCCGGCCAGCAGCGGGATGACACCATACCAGTCCTGCCAGAAGCTGGCGGTGATCCATTTCCGGCCGAACGCAAAGGCGTTGAACGACTCCAGCCAGCCGACGGGCTTGTTCTGGTCCCATGCCGCCATTTTCCGCTCCGCCGCCCCGACCTCTGTCGCGAACGAGTGCACGGAATCCTGGAATTTTTCCATCCGCCCGTGCAGTTCGGGATCGGCAAACTTCGGTGGCTGCGCCGCCAGTTGGTTCATCGCCGCCAGCAGCCGGACATTGGCGGCCGCCACGTCGGCCCGCAGGGCGAGCAGCGGCTGGATCTCCGCCTTGAAATCCAGCACCTCGACCTTGATGGCGTCCGCTTCCCGCTGGAGTTGGGCGGCGCGTTCGGGCGTCGCCCCGCGCAGGGCGGTGAGCAGGTGCTGTTTCGCCTCGCCCATGTCCTGCGCCACCTTCCGCCGCTCCTTCACCGCCGTCACCAGGTCCGTCATGTTGCCGAGGATGGTCTCCTCGTCACTGATGGTGTCGGCAAACCGGTTCGCGTAATCGTCAAAGGCGGCCAACTGTGCGGCGGCGGCCGTCATCCCGGGCTGCTTCATCAGCGCGGCCAGCCGTTGCGCCCGCACGCTGGCCAGATAGCGGGAGATCGTGCTGTGCGCGGTGATCTGTTCGCGGAAAATGTCGACGTATTCGAGGCCGGCCAGCCGGTAGATCACCAGGTTCTCATGATTGGCCGGCAGAAATCCAACCGCATCCTTGAAAATGGTGAACGTGATCAACGCGAGCACCACGATCGAAATCGCCGCGTTGCCCTGAAAGACGTATTTGACGAACTGGTCGCCCGTCAGCCCGAAGAACCAGCCGCGCCGCTTGCGCAGCAGCACCGCGGCGGTGGCCAGGCGGGAAACGGGGGGATTGTGAGTGGCGACGGACATAGCGGATGCTGCGGACAGAATCGGTGCCGGCGGCGGGACCGGTCAACCGGGGCAGGTTACAGTTGCGTGACAAAACGAGTTGGAGACGGGACTGGTAGTCCCCCCAACGGCCGGTCTTTAAAAAGGCCGCCCACAGTCCGGGCGGGCTGCGGGCGGCGATGACACACTTTTCTCAGCTACCAACTCAATTCAGCGGACGGACCGGAACAAAACCGACCTTGCGGACAATCTTCTGGCCGTCGTCACTCAGCGTGAATTCAACAAACTTGGCCGCCTCGCCCGTCGGGTCGCCGTTCGTGTAGTAGAACGTCGGACGGGCATACGGGTATTTCTTGGCGATGACCGACTCCTCCGTCGGCAGCGATCCCTCGATCGAAACGGTCTTGATCCCCGGATCGGTCAAGTAGGCGAGACCGACGTAGCCGATGCCGTTGGCATTCTTGGCCACCTCGGCCGCGATCTGCTCGTTGCCGGCCATCTTCTGCGAGGAAGAGGCATAGTCGCGCTTCTTCATGGCGAGTTCCTTGAAGTCCGAGTAGGTGCCCGAGGAGGTGTTGCGGGTGTAGATGGAGATCGGGCCGGCGGTGCCGCCGACCTGGCTCCAGTCCGTGATGTCCCCGGCGAAGATCTGCTCCACCTGGCGCTTGGTCAGGGTGGAGAGCGGATTGCCCGCGTTGACGATGACGCCGATGCCGTCGAAGGCCACGATGAGCGGCTTCATGTTGACGCCCTTGGCCGAGGCGGCGGACATTTCCGTCGGCTTGGCGCGACGGCTCGACATGCCGATCTGCGCCGTGCTGTCGGTGATGGCGGCGATGCCGGTGGTCGAGCCTTCGGCGGCGATTTCAAACGTCGTGCCAGGGTGCTTGGCCTTGTATTCCTCGGCCAGCATGGGCACGAGTTTGGCGCCCAAGGTGTCGGAACCTTTGATGACGAGCTTTTGGGCGGAGAGGGAGCCGGTGACGAGCAACGCGGCGAACAGGAGGGAGAGTTTTTTCATGGGAGGAGGTGATGGAGGTTAGAACTTGATGTTCAGGTCGGCCTGGAAGAGCCAGAATTTGTCGAGGGCATTGTTGGCGCCGATATCGCCCGAACCGGGGGCGATAAGGGTGTCGTTCTTGCGCTGCGCCTGGGAGAGGACGAAGCTGAGCTGCGTGGCGCCGCCGAGGGCGTAGTTGGTGCCGACGACCCAGCCCTGCATGTTGGTCCGGCTGTCGAAGATGTCGGAATCCACCAGGTTGGTATCCAGCGCGAAGGCCCCGACGGACTGATAGAATATCTTGGCATCCCACTCTCCGGGCAGGCTCGCCTTGCCGTATTGAAAGCCCACATGGTAGGCCTTGTCTTCGCCGTTCAGATCGGACCGGCCGAACTTGGCAGCCCGCTGGTCGGCGTCGAAGTTGATCGCCACATCCCCGAAGACGCGCAGGGGCGTGCCGTTCGCCGCCACCCAGTCATACTCAAGCGGAATGTCCAGGACGAAGAGGTTGTTTGTGGGCGCCGCCGCGGTCGCGGTCATCCACTTGTTGAACGCCGCCGGATTCGCCTGCTGGTCGGAGTTGTAGTAGTAATACAGGGCGGGAGCGATCTGGAAGAAGGTCGCCGTGCCATAGATGTAGCGCTTGTAGGTGCCCTGCCACGCGGTCAGGAACAGGTCTTGCGTGCCAGCGGGCGCGGCAGCGGTGCCGCCGAAGACGTTCTGGGTCCCGGACGTGCTGTAGAGGAACTGACCCATCGTCACGCCGAACTCATTCTGTCCGTCGCGGTGCTTGTATTGCTCGGCCAAGCCCTCGGGATTGATGTCGGCGTCCCAGACCATGGCGGTCGTAATGAGCGGATTGGCCATGCGGCCGGCCGTGAACGTCCAGTCGGGTGTCGGCGTCCAAGCGGCGTAAATCTGGCCGATGTTCACCGCGTCGTTGGTCTTGGCAAACGGACCGGCGTCATCGCCCATGGTCACGTTGCTGGAGCGGCTACCGCCGCCGGTTTCCAGGCGCACGCCAAAGGCCCAATTGTTGACCAGCTTGCCGCTCAGTCCGGTGCGGAAGCGATAGCGGTAGCGGTCCCGCTCCGAGTGGTCGCCCGTGACGGCGATCTTGCCGGTGCGGCTCTCGTAGCGCGCGCGGACGTCGCCGGAGATCTTTAACTCTGTCAGTGGCCCCGAGAGGTTCAGTTTGCCTGCGGAGGATGTCGCGAAATCCTTCACGAGTTCGGCGCGCAATTCCTCGCCCTCCTGGTCGTTGATGATGCCCTTTTTCACGAGCAAGTCGATGAGCGGGCCGCTGTCTTGGGCGAGGGCGAAGCTGGCGCCGCAGAGGAAGGCGGCCAGCGTAAGCAGTTTGGATTTTAGGGAGAACATGTGGTGGGAGTTTAGCCGGTGTTAGGTGATGCGCCGCGGCGATCGGGCCGAAACGCGGGCGCAGAGTAGCGGCTCTATGTTACGGTTTCGTGTCAGCCGTGTGACGAAGCGGCAAAATGGCCGTGCCGCATGGAAATGCGCGGGCGCGAATCGCCACCCAAGCGCGCCCGGAGGTCGCGCTCCACCTGCCCCTCAGCTCATGTCCGCCATGGTGCCCGGCTGTGCTGTTTCTCCGCACCCTGGCCGTCCAGCAGCGCCAGCAAAAGATCGTTCTTCACCAGGATGCCGGCGAGCATGCCGTCGGCATCCACCACCGGGAGCGTCTGCCCCGCGTGCTGGACGAACACCCGCAACGCCTCGGCCAGCGACGCCCGCAGGGCCACCGTCGGCATGTCATCGCGCAGCAAATCCCCCGCGATGACATGCGTCGCCACCGCCGCATCGGCCAGGTAGGGCTTGATGTCGTGCAGGGAAATGGCGCCGGCGTAGCGGCCTTCGTCGGTGGTCACGTAGATCTCCTCCTGGCGCGACTGCAGGAATTCCTCGGCGATGGCTTCGAAACGTGCGTTCTGCCGCACGGTCGTGGCCTGCGCCTTCGCCAGATCGGCCACCACGCCCGGCAGGTGCACGGGCTGCTCCGCCGCCTTTTTCTCCAGTGCCTCGCTGTAAAGCGACTGGTCCTGGATGCCGCGCGCGGTGTAGTAGGCCACGACGCTGCACAGCATCAGGGGCAGGATGATGTCGTAGCTCAGCGTCATCTCGAAAAGCAGGATGATCGCCATGACCGGCGCGTGGCTGGCCGCCGCGAGCAGCGCCCCCATGCCGACCAGCGCGAACGCCTGCGGGTCCGCGGCGCCCAGCGGCCACACCGCATGCACGG
>JAYVZM010000116.1:0-5920 GCA_043783345.1 Verrucomicrobiota bacterium | reverse complement strand
CGCAGCACTGCCTGCGCCTCGCGGGACTGATAGTCCCGCCTCCAACTCAACTGGCCTCCATCCGTGTTCATCCGTGTAATCCGTGGTTAAAATGATTGTAGCATCAGCGACGCCCGGCCGCCGCCTCGGGCGAGAGCACGGCGCAGGTCCAGGGATCGACGGTCAGGATCCGGCTGGCCTGGTGCCGCACGAATTCAAGCCGGAAGGGATCGCAGGTGCCGTCAGCGTAGAAACGCACGCGGGTGATCGACTCCTCCACTTCCCGTCCGCCGAGGACCATGGAAGCGACGCGCGACGGCGGCAGCAGTCGCAGGCTGCCCTCGCCGCCCAGGACCAACCGCCCTTCCTCCCAATCGAGTTGGCGAGTCTTCTCATCGTAGTTCAGCTCGAGCTGGCGGCCGGTGAGGACCGCGCTGTGGCGCGCGCCGGCCACGGCGTTGAGCGTGACGGTTTCAATGTCGTCCTTCGCGGTGGCGCGCAGCAGGGCGTCGCCACTGCCGATCAGCAGGGCGGAGATCAGCCCGATCAGCGCCAGCACGGCGAGGATTTCCAGCAGCGTGAACCCGCCCCCGCCCGGAAGCTTCGGCGCGGCAAGCCCGCCCGCGCCCCCGATGGAGCGACGCCGGCCCATCACCAGTTGCCGATGTCGTCGGCGGTGTCGGCCGTTTTGTCGACCCCTTTGGAATACAGGTCGTAGCCGCCGGGATTTTTCACGCCGGGATAACGGTATTCGTAGGGCTGGCCCCAAGGATCGACGGGAAGTTTGCCGCCGGTGATGTCCATGTAGGGACCGTGCCAGCGGTCGGCATTGCCGGCGGAGGGGGTGATGAGCGCGTTCAGGCCCTCGGCGGTCGAGGGATAATCGCCGAGGTCGATGCGGTAGCGCACCAAGGGGGTCTTGAGCGAGTCGCGCACGAAGATCCGCGCGACGGCCTCCTGGCTCTGGCCGAAAATGCGGTCGGTATTGCTCACCACCACGCCGATGAGCAGGCCCACAATTGCCAGCACGGTGAGGATTTCGACCAAGGTAAAGCCGCGTTGACGGCGAGCGTGACGAGCAGACAGGGAAGGGGAACGCATCATGGGAAAATCAGGGTTAGCGTTGCTGGCGCCGGGGCGGTGCCTGCTGGCCGGCAGCGGATTCGGCCCGGCGGCGGCGGAACTCCTCGATCATCGCCTGCGCCTCCGGCGGCATGTTGCGTATCACGGGCGCCCCGGGTCCACCCTGGGCGTTTCCTTCCAGCCGGGCGCGGATCATTTCACGCACCTGGGCACGGCGATCCTGGCCCTCCTTGTCGCCGCCTTCCGGGTTCTCGGCATTCACGTTGCCGGGTAGAACGGGCGGCGGGACTGGAGCGGCCGCCACCAAGGCCACGCGGGCCTGCTTGAGCGGCAGGGTCAACGGCCGGCCGGCCTGCACGATCTGCACTTTGTCGGAAGCGGCATCGTAGGAGTTGACCTCAAGGCCGGGGGCCTTGCCGTTCACGGGAATCCATTGGGCGGTCTTCGTGGCGGGATTGTAGAGATTGATGTAATAGACGTTCTCCTCCTGCACGACGCCCCGGAATTCGAGATCGCCGTTGACGGTCGCGGGGGCCGCGGGCGGCTGTCCGAAAGGGGTGTTGGTCAGCAAGGTCTGCCATTCGGCGGCGCGCAGGCCCGCCGGACCGGCCAGGAGGACGGCACCCACGCCCAGCCAAAGGAAGCAGGCCGACCAGCGTGGAATGGGACAGGATGAGGTCATGGGAACGTCGGGTCTACGGAAGAATCACCGCATACATTACTCCGATGTCTGCATATGACGAGCCGATTTCTGCAGAGTTACCGGCTTCCCCCCGGTTTGACGCCCGTGCGGCTTTCCATCGCCCAACGGTAGACCTGCACGTAATGCCCGGCGTTCTCCCGCCACGAAAAGTTTCGGGCCATGGCCCGATGCCGCAACCCGGCGAATTCCCGGGGCCGGTCGTAGTAAGTGGCGCACGCCCAGCCGAGGGTGTTGAGCAACGCCGGCATCGTGGCGTCGTGAAAGACAAATCCTGTGCCACGCTCCCGCCCTTCCACAAAATTCTCCACCGTGTCCACCAGGCCGCCCGTCGCGCGGACGACCGGCAGCGTCCCGTAGCGCATCGCATACATTTGCGTGAGCCCGCACGGCTCGGTCCGGCTCGGCATGACGAAGAAATCGCTGCCCGCCTGGATGAGCCGCGCCAGCCGGTCATCGAAGCCGATGTGCACGCCGACCCGCCCGCGCCAGGCGTGCGTGGCCTGCCTGAAAGTGTTTTCCGTTCGCCAGTCACCGCTGCCGGTCAGGACCAGCTGCACCTGCATCTGTTCCATGAGGGCCGGCAACGCCGCGGCGAGGAGATCGAGCCCCTTTTGTGCCGCCAGCCGGGTCACCACGCCAAAGACCGGCACCCGCGGATTCACCTCCAGGCCGAAACGCTCCTGCAGCTTCGCCTTGCAGACCGCCTTGCCGCTGAGATCGGCGGCGGAGTAGTTCGCCGGCAGGGAGCGGTCCCGCGCCGGATCCCACGATTCGTCGTCGATGCCGTTGACGATGCCCACGAGATCGCCCGCGCGGAAGCGCAGCACGGCATCGAGCCCGAAGCCGCCCCCGGGCGTCCTGATCTCGTTGGCGTAGGTCGGGCTGACCGTCGTGATCTTGGTCGAGTGGTAGAGCCCGGCCTTCATCAGATTCACCGCGCCGACGGATTCGAGACTGTCCGCGCGGAACTCGCTGGCCGGCAGCCGGGCGAATTGCAGCACGCGCCGGTCGCAATAGCCTTGGTGCTCGAGATTGTGGATGGTGAAAACCGTCGCCGCGGTTCCGAGCGGCGTGTCGCGCAAGGTGGTGTTGAGCATCACCGGCACCAGTCCCGTCGTCCAGTCATGGCAATGCACCACCTCGGGGGTCCACGCCAGCTGCTGGCAAAGCGCGAGGGCGCCGCGCGAGAGGAAGGTGAAGCGCAGGTCGTTGTCCTCGCATGACCCCCACGGGCTGGTGTAAACCTCGGGCCGGGCGAAGAAATCGTTGTTCTCGAGAAAATATACCGGCACCGCCGAGGCTCTCGCACTCGTCGCCGCAGAGCCGGGCAGCACCGTCTCCCACGTGCGCGCCCAATGCGCCGCCGACCCGACATCCACTCCCAGCGGTTCCGGCAGCGCCCGCCATTCGCCCACTTGCTTCACCGAGCCATAGGCCGGGCAGACGATGCGGACGTCATGGCCGAGCTTCGCCAGCTCCTTGGGCAGAGCCCCCACCATATCGGCCAGCCCGCCGACTTTCACGAACGGCTCGACCTCGGGCGTGACGAAGAGGATTTTGAGGGCTCGCACAATCGGAGCAAATCCCGCGTTTGCAGCCGTGCCGAGTCAAAATTCGACCGACCATCCGGTTTCCCCGAAAAAACCGATCTCACCACAAAGGCACGAAGTCACAAAGATGGAGACGCCGGAGAAAGTCCGTCCTTTGTGTCTCTGTGTCTTTGTGGTTCAACGCTACCGCTTGGCCGCCGGATAGCTGCCGATCCATTTCACGAGCGGGCACATCCGCTTCAGCTCCATCAAGGCCGCCTGCATCGCCGGCTCGTCGTAGTGTCCGGTGATGTCGATGAAGAAATAATAGTCCCACTGCCGCACCCGGCTGGGGCGCGACTCGATGCGGGTCATGTTGAGGCCGCGCCGGCTGAACGGCTTCAGCATCTTGAGCAGGGCGCCGGGCTCGTCGTGCAGCGACACGAGGAGGCTCGTCTTGTCCCGGCCGAAGCCCAGCGCGCCCGACGGTTCGCGGCCGATGATGCAGAAACGGGACACATTGTTCTTCTGGTCCTGGATCTTGTCGGCCACCACCGCCACCCCGTAGCGCTCGCCGGCGATGCGCGCCGCCACCGCCGCCGCGCCCTTCTCCTTCTTCGCCAGCTGCACCCCGTGCGCCGTGCTGTCCACGTCAATCAGCCGCGCGTGGATCAGGTTGCGCTCCAGCCACTGGCGGCACTGCGCCAGCGCCTGGTCCTTCGAGTAGACTTTGGTGATCTTGTCCAGGGGCGAGTTCGAGAGCAGCGCGTGCTGAATGTCGAGGTAGAGCTCGGCGACGATCAGCACCGGCGATTCGACAAACAAGTCGTGGGCGTCGCGCACCGCGCCTTGTGTGGAATTTTCCAGCGGCACGACGCCGTAGTCGGCCTCGCCCTTTTCCACCGCGGTGAACACATCCCCGATGGTCGTGAGCGCGTGATACTCCACGCTGGCCCCGAATTTCTTCAGCGCGGCCTGGTGCGTGTTGGTCGCCTCGGGTCCGAGGTAGGCGATGCGCAGCGGCTTCTCCAGCGCCATCGCAGCGGACATGATCTCGCGGTAGATGGCGCTCAGCGCGGTTTCCTTGAGCGGGCCGGCGTTGCTCTTCTTCAGGCGCGCGATCACCTCGGCCTCGCGCTCCGCCACGTAGATGCGGCTACTCGCCGAACGCTTCAATTCGCCGATCTTCTTCGCCAGCTGGAGCCGGCGGTTGATGAGCGCCACCAGGCGCTGGTCGAGGACGTCGATGTTGTTCCGGATGCGGGCGAGTTGTTTTTTCATGACACGGGGGCGGTCGGTTTATTTGTAGGAGCTTGTTTACAAGCGATGCAAGGGTGATGTCCGTTGACGTAAGTTCCG
Organism: Verrucomicrobiota bacterium; assembly: GCA_043783345.1. GTDB lineage: Bacteria > Verrucomicrobiota > Verrucomicrobiia > Opitutales > Opitutaceae > Lacunisphaera. Next base: position 1,267 of record JAYVZM010000116.1, on the reverse strand, counting down.
AATCGCCTGCAAGCAGGCTCCTACAATTTGAAATCCCCGGTCGGACGGACGGAGCGGCGGAGAGCATGGAGGGCCTGGGCCCGGGTAATCAACTCCGCAAGCACCGCCGGCGTGACGGCCTGCTTCGGGTCGTCGCCGAGGCCGTGGCTGGGACTGACGTGCGCCTCGATGCACAGGCCGTCAGCGCCGTAGGCCACCGCGGCCAGCGCGCAAGCGGGCACATAGGCCGCCTTGCCGACCGAGTGCGACGGATCGACCACCACGGGGGCCCAGGTGCGCTCCTTGAGCAGCGGCGTGATGGATTCGTCCGGATGGTTGCGGTAGCCGTCGAGCCCCGGCTGGGTGCCGCGCGGGCAGAGGATGACGTTCGGGTTGCCGAAATTCACGATGTATTCGGCGGCGGAGATGAACTCGTTGAGCGTGCCGAGGTGCAGGCCGCGCTTGAGCAGCACTGCGGTCTCCCGGCCGGCGATGGCCTTGCCCACCTGCCGGAGCAGCGAATAGTTCAACGCGTTGCGCGCGCCGATCTGCAGCACGTGCACCCCGGCGTCGAGCGCCAGGCGGAGCTGTTCCTCGTCCATCACCTCGGCGTCCACCGGCAGGCCGGTGCGGCGCGAGCCTTCCATCAGGATGTCGAGCGAACGGTTGTCGCCTTGGAAAGCGTAGGGATTGGTCCGCGGCTTCCACACCCCGCCCCGCAGGGCCTGGGCCCCGGCCTCTTTCACCGCGTGCGCCGTCTCGTAGAAATAGTTCGGGTTCTTCGGATCGATGGTGCAAAGCCCCGCCATGATGAGCAGCTCATCGCCGAGGGTCACACAGCCCACTTTCACCCGGTGGTGGGCGAGGCCGGACTTGATGTCCATCAGTTTGTGCGGCGACTGGATGGTGTCGACCCGGTCCACGAAGGGCAGGCCCTCGAGCCGGCTGATCATCAGCTCGTCGCGCTCGTCGCCGAGGATGGCGTAGATGGTGCGCACCGCGCCCACGATCGGCTGGATGCGGCAGCCGAATTCGCTGACGATGGCGGTCAACTCGGCGACTTCCTCGTGAGAAAGGCGGTTGTTTTTGGGCAGGATCATCGGGATCGGGGTTTAGGGGTGAAATAGGTCAATCAATTCTCCGCGGATTACGCGAATGCTCGCGGATAAATACTTTCATCTGCCATTCTGAACGAAGCGTCTGGTGTCTTTATCCTTTATCCGTGTTCATCCGTGTCATCCGCGGTAAAAATGTTTGGAGTTTGCGGCTTGAAAACAAAAGAGCCGCC
>JAYVZM010000115.1:0-5939 GCA_043783345.1 Verrucomicrobiota bacterium | reverse complement strand
ATCCACGAAGTTTTTCCTTCCACGCGGTCCATTCTTCGCGGGTGTAATAGGGAATCTCAATTTTTTCCTCTTGGGCGCACGCTGAGCCGAGCAGCAATAGCGCCAACGTGACAATGGATCCCAACCGCATGGCCGCGGATTCAGACGCGGTCGCTCGGGATGGTCGGGCGGGTGCTGCGGGTCGGGGCCGCTTTCTGACAGGCGGGGCACACGCCGAAAAACTCGACCACGTGGCTGATCTGGGTGTAGCCGCGGTTGGCCACCACGCGCTGGATGCCCTCGACCGGGAAATAATCGACGCGCTCGGTCTTCCCGCAGGCCTTGCAGACGATGTGGTAGTGGCGCTGTTTGCCGAGCGTGAGCTCGTAAAGGCACGTGCCGTTGTGCAGGTAGCTGCGCCGGACCATGTCGAGGCGCTCGAAGGCCGCGAGGCAGCGGTAAACCGTGACGAGGTCGCAAACGTTGGGACCCATGTCCTGATGGATGCGTTCGATGCTGACCGGTCCCTGGTGCAGCAGCAGCGATTCGATGATGGCGACGCGAGGCTTGGTGATGCGCATCTGGGCGCCGCGGATGCGGGCCCGGGCTTCGTTCAGCGGCGAATCCGCCGTGCTTTGCGCGGTAACTGCGGCCAAGGGGTGATTGGACTGAGTTGCGGCGATCATGTGATTTATTCAATGCAGCAATCCCGGCCAGAATGCGAGTGGAAGTTTACGATTTTGACACATTCTGGCGGCGCTGTTTCGAGGTCAGGATTCCGGCAGGGAGGGGCGACCCCGGCAGAAACGCCTGCGGGGTTGCGGCCCGCCCCCGGCTATGCTAGCTATTGGTCCTGAATTTCATGCAAGACCTCGAATTTACCGAAATCGTCGGGCTGATTTGCAAGGAGGACTCCCGCTTCGACCGCAAAGCCTACACCTTTGTGCGGCAGGCGCTCGACCACACGGTCAAGGAGCTGAAGCGCAAAAGCCCCGAGCGCACCGGCAAATCCCAGCACGTCACCGGCGCCGAATTGCTGCTGGGCATCCGCACCTACGCCCTCGATCAATACGGCCCGCTGACCAAGACCGTGCTGAACAAGTGGGGCATCGTCCGCTGCGCCGACTTCGGCGACATCGTCTTCAATCTGATCGAATACAATGTCTTCAGCAAAACCGAGAACGACCGCCGCGAGGACTTCGCCGACCTCTACGATTTCGACGAGGCGTTCGTGAAACCCTTCGCGCCCGGGCGGCCGCGCCGCCCTCGCGGCATGATCGGCACGGCGTGAGCCTGTTTATGCTTGCTGCTTCCGGCTGCAGGAGCGGCTTTACGCCGCGATCTCTCCGTTCCGCCATCAATCGCGGCGTAATGCCGCTCCTACAGCACTCCATTTCCATGCCCAAGAAACCGTCCGCCCGTCCGCGCGACCTCGCCCTGCTGGAGAATCTCTGGCGCGAATCCGTCGATCGCTACACCCTCCCCAACGGCCTCACCGTCCTGCTCAAGCGCGACACCGCGGCGCCCGTCAGCTCCGTGCAGGTGTGGGTGAAGACCGGCAGCCTCCATGAGGGCGCCGCCCTCGGCGCGGGCCTTTCGCACTACCTCGAGCACATGCTCTTCAAGGGCACGGAACGCCGCGCCGGCCGCGAGATCTCCGCAACGGTGCAGGCCCACGGCGGCTACATCAACGCCTATACCACCTTCGACCGCACCGTCTACTACATCGATGTTCCGGCCGAGCACACCGCCATCGCCATCGACCTGCTCGCCGACGCCGTGCTGCGCTCCACCCTGCCGGCCGAGGAGGTCACCAAGGAAAAGGAAGTCATCCTGCGCGAGATCGACATGTGCCTCGACGACCCCGACCAGCGGCTCTCGCAGGCGCTGTTCGAGACGGCCTTCCGCACGCATCCCTACCGCCAGCCCATCATCGGGCACCGCGACGTCTTCGCCGCCAACACCCGCGACGACCTGCTGGCCTATTATCGCGCCCGCTACGTGCCGAACAACGTGGTGCTGGTCATCGCCGGTGACTTTGACCCGGCGGCGACCCGCGCGGCCATCGCGGAGCACTTCGGCAAAACCCCGCGCGCCCGCCTCGCCCCCGTGCTGGTGCCCGACGAGCCCGTCCAGCTCTCCCGGCGCGACCGGCATCTCTTCGAGGACGTGCAGGTCTCCCGCGCCGGCCTCGGCTGGCAGATCCCCGGGCTCACCCATCCCGACGCCCCGGCGCTCGACATCCTCGCGATGGTGCTCGGCCACGGCGACAGCTCCCTCCTCTGGCAAAGCGTCCGCGAGAAAGCGCGCCTCGTGCATGTGATCGACGCCATGGCCTGGAGCCCCGGCACCAGCGGCCTGTTCTACATCTCCTATCTCGCCGACCCGGACAAACGCGTGGCCGCCGAACAGGCCATCCTCCGCGAACTCGCCCGGATCGCCGACAAGGGCGTCAGCGCCCCGGCCGTCGCCAAGGCCGTGCGGCAGGCCGTGACCTCCGAGGTCAACCAGCGCAAGACCATGTCCGGCCAGGCCTCGCGTCTCGGCGCCGGCGAGGTCGTGGTGGGCGATGTCAATTACACCCGCCGCTACTTCGAACGGCTGTTCGCGCTGACCCCGGCCGCACTCAAACGGGTGATGCACACGTATCTTGTGCCCGAGCGGCTGACGGTCGTGTCGTCGAACCCCACCGCCTCGGCCGCGGTGGTCGGAGGGCCGGGCCCTCGCGAGGCTTCCTCCCTCGATTTCGAGGAGATCACGCTGCCCAACGGGGCCCGGCTGCTGCTGCAGCCGAACCGGCATCTGCCGAACCTGCACCTGCGGCTCGCCTTTGCCGGCGGGCCGATGTTCGAGCCGGCGGGCCGGCGCGGACTCACCGGGATGATGGCCACGCTGCTCGCCAAGGACACCGCGCGGCGCTCCGCCGAGGAGGTGGCGCGCGCCATCGAGGCCGTGGGCGGTTCCTTCAACGAATTCTCGGGGCACAACAGCTTCGGCCTGGCGGCGGAGGTGCTCCCCGGCGACGTCACGCTTGCCCTCGGGCTGATGGCGGACGCCGTGCTGCGGCCGGCGTTCAAGCCCGCGCGGCTGGAGGTCGAGCGCGAGTCCGCTCTCGCGTCGCTTAAGGAAAGCCTCGACGACGTCGTCACGGTCGGCCGCAAGAAAATGCGCGAGAAATTCTTCGGCGCCCATCCGTTCGCCATCGAGAACAGCGGCGACGAGGCGGGCCTCGGCGCCATCAGCGTCGCCGACCTGCGGACCAGCCACCGCCGGTTGCTGGTGGCCGGCAACGCCGTGCTCGCGGTCGCCGGCGATTTCGACGCGAAGAAGCTCGTGCCGCAGCTGAAGGCTTTCCTGGCGAAACTGCCGCAGGGGTCCGCGCCGAAGGTTAAGGGCAAGGTCGAGGTCGTCGCCGGTGATTTCATCGAAACCCAGCCGCGCCAGCAGGCGATCGTCTTCCAGGCGTTCCCCGGGCCGGGCCTGCTCGACTCGGACTACGAGGTGAGCGAGGTGGCCGACGAGCTGTTCAGCGGGATGTCGTCGCACCTGTTCGAGCGCGTGCGCGAGCAGAAGAGCCTGGCCTACTTCGTGCGCTCCAGCCGCATCGTCGGCCTCGACACGGCGATGTTCTATTTCTACGCCGGCACCAGCCCGCAGCGCTACGAGGAGGTCATCGCCGAGCTCAACCTGGAGATCGCCCGCGTGCAGTCGGGCGGGGTGACCGCCGGGGAGCTCCACCGCTGCCAGACGCGACTGAAGGCGGGGAAGCGCATGGGCCTGCAGTCGAATTCCGCCCGCGCCATGCAATCGGCCCTCAACGCCGTCTACGGCCTCCCCGTCAACGACTGGCGCACCTACGACGCCCGCATCGACGCGGTGACGCTGGAAGCGCTGCGGGCGTTCGCGCAGAGATATTTTCAGCCGGCAAGTCGAGTGCAACTTGTCGTGAAACCCTGACTTTTTTTAATGAAACTCCGGGTTTTTTAGTGCCTCTATTTAGGCGGTGGCCGGTTTTGCCGGAGTGGGGCGGTCGCGGGTAATTTCGCCGCGCCATGAAAGACATACGCTCTGTTCTGAAAATCGCGCTGGGATCACTGGCGCTTTCGTTCCTGCTCGCTCCGCTGTCCACCCGGGCCGAGGACCCCGCTCCGGAAAAGAAACTGACCAAGACGAAGGAAAAGTATGACGCCGACAAGGACGGCAAGCTCAGCGACGAGGAAAAGGCCCGCGCGAAGGAGGATACCGCCGCCAAGGCCCGGCAGACGAGGGAGGAACACCTGGCCAAATACGACGCCAACAAGGACGGCAAGCTGGACGACGCCGAGAAGGCGGTCAAAAAGGCCGAGGAAGACGCGGCCAAGGCCGCCAAGAAGGCGGAGAAGGAGGCCAAGAAAGGTTAGGCTGGCCCGCCAGACCGGCCGATCGATTCACCCGCCCCGGCCGAAACGCCGGGGCTTTTTTTTTGACCCGCGAATGACGCGAATGGACACGAATGAAAGGTCCGAAGAATCCCAGAGCAAGCCACCTGAAGGTAAGGTGATGCCTGGCAGCGTGGCACTCCTTGTCCTCCTCCCGGGAATTCGCGTCCATTCGTGTTATTCGCGGGAAGTCTTCCGCCTGGTTCCTCCCGCCTCACTTCTTCTCCAAAAAGCCGCCGCTCCACTTGAGCTTGGCGCGCATGACCTCGAAGTGCGAATAGTCGCGCCGCTGCGCGAGCGCGAGGGTGCGGGGGGAAACGCTGATCTCGATCGGCGAGCCCCCGGTCATCACGGAATTGCGCTGGCCGTCCATCGCCACCAGCAGCTGCGAATCGTCGCTGCGGTTGAACACCCTCAGCTTCACGTCGTCGCGGAAGATGATGGTGCGGTTGCTCAGGGTGTGCGGGCAGATGGGGGTCATCGCGATCACGCCCGCCGCCGGGTGGATGATCGGGCCGCCTGCCGCGAGGTTGTAGGCCGTGGAACCGGTGGGCGTGGAGAAGATGACGCCGTCGCAGTAGTAGTCGGTGACGAGCTTGTCGTCGGCGAACACCTCCAGCCGCACCAGGCGGGAGTGGGTGCCGTTCTTGATCAGGACGTCGTTGAGCGCGATGTCCACATGCCGCGGGCCGGTCCGGCATTCCAGCAGGGCGCGCCGGGCGATGCGGTAGTCGCCCCCGAGCAGCGCGGCGAAATGCGCGCGGGCCTCGTCGGCGGAGAAGGTCGTGAGAAAGCCGAGGCCGCCCTGGTTGACCCCGATGATGGGAATGTTCTCGCTGGTGGCGCCGCGCACCGCGCCGAGCAGGGTGCCGTCCCCGCCGATGACGCAGCAGGCGTCGCAGCCCTTGAAGTAGCCGCGCGGCAGCTTGCGGTCGCCGGAGAGCCGGATCTTTTTGACGCCGGCCAGCCGGGCGATGTCGATCAGCTCCTGCGCCAACCCGGCGGCGCCCGGTTTTTCCGAATTATAGACGAAGGCCAGTTTGCGGAAGGGCGACATGGTGGATTCCCCGCCGATTACGCGGATAAACGCGGATATTGGAAACCTATTTAACCGAAAATCGGCGGACCGATCATGTCACAGAGAACACAGAGTCGGGAGGGAGTTCGCGGAGAAATACTTCGGGTTAGGGTCGGGGAAAGCGGAATTCGCCTGGCCGGTGAATACGATACTCCGGCAATTCCAGTGAATCACTCTGTGTCCAACTCAGGTTTCTGGGTTTATCCGCGGTCATCCGTGTCATCCGCGGCAACCGCTCTGGTCAGCCCCAGCAGAAACTCGCGGTTGCCGTCGGTGCCGTGCACCGGGCACTCCATCTCGCCGAGCACGGTTGCCCCGGGCAGCTCGCGGACGGCGAACTCCCTCACCTCGGCCAGCACGCGCAACCGCACCGCGTCGTCGCTGATGATGCCCTGGCCCTTGTCCACCTCGGCCTTGCCGGCCTCGAATTGCGGCTTCACCAGCGCGATGAGCGTGCCCCCCCC
>JAYVZM010000114.1:0-5970 GCA_043783345.1 Verrucomicrobiota bacterium | reverse complement strand
AGTCGTAGTAACTGACGAAGTATTCGACGGCATTCTCGGGAAAGAAGTTTTTGAACTCGGAGTAAAGCTGCGCAGCCAGGGTCTTGTTGTGCGAGATGATCAGCGCCGGGCGGTCGAGCTGCGCGATGACGTTGGCCATGGTGAAGGTCTTGCCCGAACCCGTCACGCCGAGGAGCGTCTGGTGACGGTTTCCCGCCCGCAGGGACTGCACCAGCGTCTTGATCGCCTCGGGCTGGTCGCCCGTCGGCTGGTAGTCCGAGTGCAGTTTAAAAAGCATCTTCCACCCCTACCCAATCAGGCCCGTTCGGCAACTCCTGTTCGGAAGGCGCGCGATTTCCCTCCCGATATGGCCACCCACCCACCCGCCCTGCCGGGCATCCCTCTCCAAGAGGGGATTTCGTTCGCGTAGGTTTGGGTCCCCGCTGGAGAGGGGTGGCGCGAAGCGACGGGGGGTGTCGGCTTACTCCGGTCGGCTCCGGCGCAGGAAAACCGGCCCAAGCACGAGGAGGACCGCCGCCAACAGCACCCAGCGCCCATCGGCCGCCCAGGTTTCCCGGGCGTAGTGCCGCAGCTTCGAATCATCCGCGAGCACCGCGCTGAGTTCCTGCTGTTTCCGCGCCAGGGCGATTTCCACCCCGTCCTTCTCCCACTGGGTTTTGACCAGCGCCTGTTCGAGCTCCGCCGTGCGTTTGCGTGAGTTGGATTCCATCTCCTTCATGCGCGCCATCCGGTCGTTGTTTTCCTGCAGTTGCGCCGAGCCGGTCGTGAGCCGGTCGAGGCCGCTGCTGAGCTCATCGAGCTGACGGCCGACCTTGGCGGCCTGCTCCGCACGATCCTTTTGGGCGGCGATCTCAATCCGGATCGCCGCCATGCGCGCGGCCGTGCTGCCCCCGGCCTGCTTGAGTCGGCCGTTCTCGGCGGTGAGCGCGGTCACCCGCTGCCGCCGGTGCGTGGCAAAATCCGCCGGATCGCGCCGCAACCTCCACAGCCCCAGTCCGCCGAGCACCAACCCCGCCAGCAGCAAGGCGAACGCGAGCCTGAACGCCAACCACCAGATAAATCGGACGGGAGCTTTCATGAATCATCCAGACTTCACGTCTGATTAAGATGGCTTCATTCAAGGAACGGTGGGGCCGGAAGCCAATTGCTAATCACCGGGCGGCGGGCCAAGCTGCGGCAAAACAAATCCTCGGGCTCACCGCCCGGACTCCCCCCATGGCTCTTACTAATACCATCTACAACTCGCCGGTGTTTCAGCAGGCGTGCAACCAGTTCGATATCGCCGCCGATATCATCGGCATGGATCCCGGCCTCCGGGAACGGACCAAACGCCCCCGGCGCTGCATCATCGTTTCCATGCCCGTCCGCATGGACAACGGCAAGATCGAGATCTTCGAGGGCTACCGCGTCCAGCACAACCTCTCGACCGGCCCGGCGAAAGGCGGCATTCGCTTCCACCAGGACGTCACCCTCGGCGAGGTCGCCGCCCTCGCAATGTGGATGAGCTGGAAATGCTCGCTCGTCGGCCTCCCCTACGGCGGCGCCAAGGGCGGCGTGATCGTCGACCCCCGCGCCTTGTCGCAAAATGAGCTGGAGCGGCTTTCCCGCCGCTACACGCAGGAAATCATGCCGTTCATCGGGCCCAATGTCGACATCCCCGCCCCGGACGTCGGCACCAACGAGCAGGTCATGGCCTGGATGATGGACACCTACTCCAACCACCAGGGGCACTACGACCCCGGCGTCATCACCGGCAAGCCCATCGCTCTCGGCGGCTCGCTCGGCCGGCGCGAAGCGACCGGCGAAGGCGTGGCGTGGTTCGTGAAATCCTACCTGCAGGACCTGGGCATCCCGCCGGAGAAAACCACCGTCATCATCCAGGGCTTCGGCAACGTCGGCAGCGAGGCCGCCCTCGCGCTCTACAGCTGGGGCGCCGAGATCATCGGCATCTCCGACTACACCGGCGGCATCTACAACCCCAAGGGCGTCGATCTCAAGGCGGCGCTCGAATACATCGCCAAAAGCAAAACCCTGCACGGTTTCTCCGGCGGCGAGCCGCTGACCAACGACCAGTTGCTCGAAATGCCCTGCACCGTCCTCATTCCCGCGGCCTTGGAACGCGTCATCACCGAGAAGAACGCTGGCATGCTGAAGTGCCGCATGCTGGCCGAGGGCGCCAACGGCCCGACCACCAACGAGGCGGATAAGATCATCACGGCGCGCGGCGACATCGAGCTGATCCCCGACGTGCTCTGCAATTCCGGCGGCGTCATCGTCTCCTATTTCGAGTGGCTGCAAAACCTGCAGAACTACTATTGGACCAAGGGCGAGGTGTTCGACAAACTCTACCGCATGCTCGCCAAGGCGAAGGCCTCGGTCGACGAGACGCAGAAGAAATACAATTGCAGCCGCCGCACCGCCGCCCTCGTGCTCGGCATCTCGCGCGTCGCCGAGGCCAAGGCCAAGCGCGGGCTGTTCCCGTAAACGCCCACGGCGAGGTCGCCGGGGCTCCCACCGCAGCCAGCTGGAGCGCGAGAGACCTCGCCCGCGAGAATTCCTGCGTTGATGCCCTACACAAACACCCACGCCGCCAGCGCCAGAATCGGCAGCAGGATCGGCAGGCTGTATTTGAAAAGATAACCGAGGAACGTCGGCACCTTGACGTCGGCGCTCTCGGCGATGCTTTTGACCATGAAGTTCGGCCCGTTGCCGATGTAGGTCATCGCCCCGAAAAAGACGGCGCCGAGGCTGATTGCCACTACGAAGCCCGGCGCTGTCGCCAGCAACTGGCGCACCGCGCGCTTGTCGTAGTCGCCGCCGCCCGCGGCGATTTCCTCCGGCGTCTCGTCCACGAACGTCACCTCGGCGAGCTTGAGAAAACTCAGGTAGGTCGGGGCGTTGTCCAGGACGGCGGAGAGCGAGCCGGTGGCGTAGTAATACTGCGCGGGTTTGGTCAGCCCCGTCTCCTTGCCGTGCGCCTCCAGATAACCCAGCGCCGGCATCATCGTCAGGAAGATGCCGAGAAAGAGCCACGCCACCTCCTTGATCGGCGCGAAAGTGAAATGGTTTTCCTCATGCACCTGCGGCGGCGTCAGCCGGTAGGAGGCGAACGCAGCGCCGAGCATCACCGCCTCGCGGAGGAAATACGTCTCCGGCAGAAACACACCGACGATGATGGCGAACAGAAAGAGCACATTCACCCCGCCATCGAAGCGCCAGATCTCATGCTCCTGGGTGGCATGCTGCCGCACGGGCGGCGCGACCTTGACAAAGCTGCGGCGGTCGAAGACGTAGAACGCCGCCAGAATGAGTCCGTTGACGAATGCCCACGGCAGCAAGGCATGCTCGATCAGCCAGAAGAACGGCACGCCGCGCAGGTAGCCGAGGAAAAGCGGCGGATCGCCGATGGGCGTCAGGGCGCCGCCGCAGTTCGAGACGATGAAGATGAAAAAGACGATGTGGAACGCGCTGATGCGATATTTGTTCACCCGGATCCAGGGCCGGATCAGCAGCATCGAGGCGCCGGTGGTGCCGATGGCGTTGGCCACGATCGCGCCGAGGGCGAGAAACCCCACGTTGGTTAGCGGCGTGCCCTCGCCCTTTACCTTCAGGTGGATGCCGCCCGCCACCACGAACAGGGAACCGATGAGACAGATGAACGAGAAATACTCGTGCAGCGTATGGCCGATGACGGGGCCCCCGCCGGGAATCCTGAACCAGTAGAATCCCGCCACCAGCAGGCCCAGCGCGAGAGCGACGTGTGGGTAATAGTGCTCCCACAGGTGCTTCACCTTTTCCGGCGAGAGCGGCATCGTCGCGATCAGCAACAGCAGCAGGCCGAACGGAATGATGAGGACCGGCGGAATATCCGCGCTGGTAACAGCGGCCAGGATTATCGACGCGGTCATGCCGGCCAAGGGAAGGCCAAGCGCCGCGTGCCGTCAATGCTGGCGGCGGCATTGTCGACATCGTGAACTTTTTGCGGGCGGGGTCGCCCGCACTCCAGCCAACCGCCCCTGGAGGCACGACGACCTCGCCGTGGTCAGCGAGGCGCCGCCCGTTCAAAACGTATGGATGAACAGCCCCGAGCGCAGCTTCGGCTCGAACCAGGTGCTCTTCGGCGGCATGATTTGCCCGGCATCGGCGATGTCCATGAGCTGCGCGATCGTGACGGGATACAGGGAGAACGCCACCCCGCCCTGCGCGTCAACGCGCTTCACCAGGTCGGCCGTGCCGCGGATGCCGCCGACGAAATCTAGGCGCTTGCTCGTGCGCGGGTCGTCCACGCCCAGGAGCGGCGCCAGCAGCTTGTCCTGCAACACGCTCACGTCGAGTCGCGCCACCGGATCCGCGTTGGCGTCCACCGGACAACGGAGCCCATACCATTTTCCCCCGAGATACATGCTCACCCGTCCGACGGCCGCGGGCGACGGCGCGGCGTTTTCCTCCAGCCCGAACACCGCTTTCACTTTTTCCAGAAACGCCGCGAGCGTGTGGCCGTTCAGGTTGAACACGTGCCGGTTGTAGGGGAGGATCTTGAGTTCGCTGGCGGGAAAGGCGACGCACAGGAACCAGTTGTAGTCCTCCGCGCCCGTGTGTCCGGGATTGCGGCTGAGGCGCAGGCGGGCCACGCGCGCCGCACTGGCCGCCCGGTGGTGTCCGTCCGCAATGTAGGTCACCGGCACCCGGCCGAACGCGGCGATGAAATCCGTCCCGCCCGCGATGCGCCACACCGTGTGCCGGATGCCGTCGGGCGCGGTGAAATCGTGCTGGGGCTGCTCCCGGACCTTCGCCGCCACCAAAACGGCCACCGCGGGTTCGTCGCGATAGGTCAGGAAGATCGGACCGGTGTTCGCGCCGAGCGTGTCGATCAGGCGCGTGCGGTCGTCCTCCTTGTCCTTGCGAGTCTTCTCATGCTTCTTGATGAGCTCCGCGTCGTAATCGTCCACATGGCACACCGCCACGAGCCCGCGTTGCTTGTGGGTGCCCATCTGCTGCTGGTAAAGGTAGAGGCACGGCCCGCTCTCGCGCACCAGCACGCCGTCGCGCTGGAGTCGCAGGAAATTCTCCCGCGCCCGGACATAGACCGCCTCGCTGTAGGGGTCGGCCTGCGGCGGCAGCCCGATCTCGGCGCGGTCCACGTGCAACAGGCTCCGCGGCTTGCCCGCGGCGAGCGCGGCGGCCTCGGCGGTGTCGACGACATCGTAGGGCACGCACGCCACCTCAGGCGCGTGTGGCGGGACGGGAACCAGACCTTGAAAGGCGCGGATACGCATAAATGTGATTTGGGAAAACCCACGAAACACACGAAACCGCCGGTGGAAAGGTTTTTTGCCGGCGGATGGAGAAATGGAGCAACAAGGCGGGATTCGGGTATTGGACCCGTGGCCCAATAAAAAAGCCCTCCGCGACGGGAGGGCTTCGACTGGTGCTGGAACGCGGGGTCTTACTTGACCTTCGTGGCGCGCTTGAACTTCGTGGTGAACTTCTCGACGCGGCCAGCGGTATCGACGAGGCGCTTCTCGCCGGTGTAGGCGGGATGCGAGTCCATGGTCACGTCACGCAGGATCACGAAGTAGTCCTGGCCGTCGATCTTCTCGGTGCGGGCGGACTTCATGGTGGACCTGGTGAGGAATTTCTTGCCGGTTCCGATGTCGAGGAAGCAGACGTTGTTGAGAGCAGGATGGACTTTCTCTTTCACGGTAAAGGTGTGGTTGGATCAGCCTTGGCGCGCCTTGTAGCGCGGCTCGACTTTGTTGATGACGTAGATGCGCCCTTTGCGACGGACGACCTGGCAGGCCGGGTGACGCAGCTTGGCGGATTTGATGGAGGAGACGACTTTCATAAAAATTAAGAAAGAAGATGGCCGCCGCCACCCCTGTCAAAGCAAAAGATTTTTTCATGGCAGCCGGCAAGTCCCAGGGTGCACCGGGACGGGCTAAACCGCTGGTCCGGCTAGTTTACCGTCGG
>JAYVZM010000113.1:0-2243 GCA_043783345.1 Verrucomicrobiota bacterium | reverse complement strand
CAAGGGCTCCGCCGTCATCTTCTTCGCCTACGTCGGGTTCGACAACGTTTCCTGCGCCGCCCAGGAAACCCGCAATCCCCAGCGCGACATGCCCATCGGCCTGCTCGGCACCCTCGCGGTCTGCTCGTTCCTGTTCGTCGGTGTCTCGCTGGTGCTGACCGGCATGGTCAAATATACCAGTCTCAACGTGGACGCGCCCTTCATCTTCGCCCTGCAACAGGTCCACGCGCCCGCCCTCCTCCGCTTCAGCATCGAGATCGCGACCATCGCTGGCCTGACGTCCGTGGCGCTCGTCTCCCTGCTCGGCCAGCCGCGCATTTTTTTCTCCATGGCCAAGGACGGCCTCCTGCCGCCCTCGTTCAGCAAACTGCACCCGCGCTTCCGCACGCCCTACATCACGACCATCATCACGGGCGTGGTCTGTGCCATCGTCGCCGGCCTGCTGCCGCTCGACCTGCTGGGCGAACTGATCTCGATTGGCACGCTCATGGCCTTTGCGCTCGTCTGCGCCGGCGTCTGGGTGCTCCGCGTCAAGCGCCCCGAGCTGCCGCGGCCTTTCCGCACGCCGCTGCTGCCCCTCGTCTCGATCCTCGGCGTGGCGACCTGCGTTCTCCAGATGTATATGCTGCCGGGCGACACCTGGCTGCGGCTCGGCGTCTGGATGGCCCTCGGCTTCGCCGTCTACTTCGGCTACAGCGTCCGCCACAGCACGCTGCGGCACGGGCCGAGGAAATGAGGTCTATCCTGTAGGGTGGGATCGGCGATCCCGCCCTACAGTTTGTTCACCCCCCGGTAATACTGCTCCCAACCCGCGCGGGGCGGCACGCCGGCGAGCAGCTCGTTCGCCCGGTCGCTGTTGGTGAAACGCCTGGCCACCGGATCGAATTCCAGCCGGCCCCCGAGCCGCTGCGCGATGACACCGAGCAAAAACACCTGGGTCAGCGGCCCGGACACCCGGAACGGCGACTTCGTCTCCTCGCGCCCGAGGCAGGCGAGCGCGAAGTTGCGGAAGTGATCGGAGAAGCCACCGCCGATGCGCGGCAGCTCCGGCGCCAGGCGCCGCATCTTTTCTTCGGGCACGAGGCGGAGGGTGTCGCCATGGGTGCCGCCGAGGAAGACGTGCTCCTTGCTGTAGATGAATTTGCCGGCCGGCTGCGCCAGCTTGGCGGCCGGCCCCAGCTCGGCCGGCAGCGGCGGCCGATTGTCGACGCCGTCATACCAGAAAACCTCCACGGGAGGCATGCCCGGCCGGGCCGCAAAATCGAAACGAATCGTCGTCGCCTGGGGGAAAATGGAATCATTCGTCCCCTCGCGTTTCTCCGCCTCGATCACCCGCGGCAACCCGAGCGCCAGAAATCGATGCGCCGTGTCCAGGATATGCGGGCCCCAGTCGCCGAACGCGCCGTCACCATAGGCGAACCACCCGCGCCAGTCACCCGGATGGAGGCGCGAACTGAACGGATGCACGACCGTGTTGGCATGCCACAAATCCCAGTTGATCGTCGGCGGCACCGGCTCCCCGGTGGGAAATCCGTCCACTTTCCAGCCGTGCCAGCGGCGGGGAGAGTTCATGAACATGTCGATCCGCGTCACATCCTTGATGACGCCGGCCTCCGTCCACGCCTTGAACTGGTGGTAATTGTTGCCCGAGTGGCCCTGGTTGCCCATCTGCGTGACGAGCCCGCTCTGTTCCGCCCGCGCCATTAGCAGCTCGACCTCGCGGAAGGTGTGCGCCAGCGGCTTCTCGACATAGACATGCTTGCCGTGCGCCATCGCGTGCATGGCCACGACAAAATGGGAATGGTCCGGCGTCGCGACAACGACTGCCTCGAAGCGATCGCCGATCTGCGCGAACATCTCGCGGAAATCCTGGAAGCCCGGCACGTCGGGGAACAGCCGCCGGGATTCCGCCGTGTGGGCGCCGAGCAGATCGACGTCGCAGAAAGCCACCACGTCGACCAGTCCGGTGTCCGCGAAAGTCTTGAGCACTTCGTTGCCGCGGTTGCCGATCCCGACGAAGGCGACCTTGAGCTTCCGTCCCACGGGGGCGGCCTCCGCCGCGCGCACCAGCCGTTCGGGCAGCAGCGCGAGGGCGGCTCCGGCGGCGAGCGAACTGGCGATGAATAGGCGGCGGGAAAGCGACCGGTCGGACCGAAATGAAACCGCGTCTGATTCAGAAGATTTGGTCGTCATACTGCGTGTTTTCAAACTGGTTTGTCATTCTGAACGAAGTGAAGAATCCA
>JAYVZM010000112.1:0-6052 GCA_043783345.1 Verrucomicrobiota bacterium | reverse complement strand
TCACTGGGGAGCGGGCCGCCAAATTCCTGCAGGCCCTGCTCCGTCACCTGCCTGGCAAGCTGCTGGTCATCTGGGACGGCGCCGCCATCCACTGCAGTCGGCCCGTCAAGGCCGTGCTGGTCCAAAGCGCTGGTCGGCTCTGGCGGGAAAAGCTCCCGGCGTATGCCCCCGAACTCAACCCCGTCGAGTATCTCTGGGCGCACCTGAAGGAACATCAGATCGCCAACCTGCTGATGTCAGGCCCGTCGTCCGTGCGCCTTGTTGGCTGGCCTGCCATCCGTAGCCGCAACGGCCGGCAATATGAAAGGCCCTCCTTCGCCAAGGCTGCGGAGGCATCCTTCACCTTCGTTGCACTCAAGCGAAGGATGGTGGACGCTACTGGACTCGAACCAGTGACCCCCTGCGTGTGAAGCAGGTGCTCTAACCAACTGAGCTAAGCGTCCGAAAGGGAGCAGACGGTTAACGGCCCCCGGGGCCAAATCAACCCTGTTTATTTCACGCCGGGATGCCGGCCGGCCCGTCAGGAAATCTGCACCATTCCCATCCGGATCGCACAATGGGTCAGCCGCACGACGTCGTGCACGTCCAGCTTCTGCATCACCGACGTGCGGTATTTGTCCACCGTCTTGACGCTCAGCCGCAGGATCGTCGCCACTTCCTTCGTGCTGTGGCCCTGCGCCACCAGCTGGAGCACGTGCCGCTCGCGCTGGCTGAGCACCGGTTCCACCGCCCGGAGCGTCCGGCGCATCAGCACACTGTGCAGCGGCTCGTCCAGATACGTGCCGCCCAACGCCACCAGGAACGCGGCGCGGGCCAGCGCGTCCAGCGAATTGCCCCGGGAAAAAATCCCGCAGCGCTTGCGCACCACCAGTTCCTCCAGCAGGTGGTCGGGCGCCTGCTGCGCGATGACCAGCAGCGCCCAGTTCGCGACCGCGGCAATTTCATGGAGCGTCGTCAGCTCCGTCGCGCTGCGTCCGTTCATGTCGAACACCACCAGATCCGGCCGCACGGCCCGGCAGCGACTGCTGGCCCGCCGGTCGCACGGCAGTTCGATCACGCAGGTGAACCGGCGGTCGAGCGCCGGCAGGCTGTGCCGCAGGAAATCCCGCATCAGCTGATCGGTGCCGACGACGGCTAGCTTGATCTGCTTCATCAGGAACTCGCCCCCGGCACGCGCAGGTTCAAAAAAATACGGATTGGCCGCCGTTACTGCACTGCACCCGAGCGCCGCCCCCCGCCCCCCGCGAGCGCCGGGGGGGAATACACCTCCGTTCCACGCTGGAGGAATCTACCCGAATGGCGGGAGGTCCGGTGAACCGGTATAACAAGCGTGTGAATGTAGGACCTCATACTGACTGCCGTGAAAGCGGCGCATCGTCGAAGCGGGCCCTACAAGCGACTGAATGCGTGGAGCAATGAGTCCTGCACCGGGCCACCCCAAAATCAAGCACTTCCCCCTTTATGGCTGAAAATTCCTCCCTTCCCGACGAAATCGTCCAGTCAATCGCGATTTCCAACGCCAAGTCCATTGGCGAACAGCCCGCGATCCTGGCCAACCTCGCCCTCGCCAACCAGATTCTGAATACGAATCTGCAGCAGCAGATGTTCATCAGCAACCAGCAGGCGATGAATCAAATCGCCATGGCCACGATGGCCAAGTGCGTGAGCATGATCACGGCCGACGACGGCAAAAACCCGGCCAGCACCGAGGCGCTGAAAGAGCTGCTCGAGGTGCTCAACAAGATGAACCCCAAGTCCGTCCCGCCGCTCACATCCCCCGTCCACGGCTCGCACCACTCGCACACCTGACCCCGCCGGCTGACTCCCCGCCATGAACACCAAGATGATCTTCGCCACGATCGCGATCACCGGCCTGCTCGCGATCGCGCAGCAACCGGCGCGGCTCGCCAACCTCTCCTTCTCCAACCTGGTGCTCAACCTGAACCTCTCGCACCAGAACGCGCTCAGCCACCAGCAGCGGCTCAACCACCTCCAACTCGCGATCACTGCCCGCGCCGTCCGCGGCATCGCGTCCCCTTTCCGTTTCGCACGCCCGCATTCCGCGGTCGCGCCATGACGGAGCCCTGCCCGGGCCGGAATGGTTCCGGTTCCAGTCAGACCAAACCACAACCCACAACGTAATACCACCATGTCAGACTCCACCCTGGATCCCGCCTTGGCTGAGACCGCGACAGTGATTGGCATCACCAACTTGAAGAGCGTCGGCGAACAACCCGCCATGCTCTCCAATCTGGCGTATTCCAACACCATCGCGAACACCAACCTGTCGCAACAGAACGCCGTCGCCAATCAGCAGGCGATGAATGAACTCGGCATCTCGATCGTCGGCAAGACGGTCAACAAGGTGTCCGACCTCGGCCCGCTCGAGGCGCGCTCGGCGGTCGATGTCCTCACCGACAACGAGGTCGCCAAGACCCTCATGGACATCAAGGGCGCCCTTCAGGCCTTCCAAAATCCCCCGGCAGGCAACTGATCGCATCCACCCACCCCGCGGACTGCCCGCGTTTGACCACCGGGCAGTCCGCTCCCTTCCACCCTCCACCCACCACGCCCGTGAGCTTCAAATTTTCTCCCCACACCTCCCGCCTCGTCGCGCAGCTGAGCCAGGCGGCCGCCACGTCCCTGCCCCCGGACATCGCCACGCTGCTCGGCGAGGTCACCGCGCTGCTCGGCGCCCTGCCGCCCGACGGCAACCTCGACTTCCTCAAGAAGCCCGGTGCCTGGCGCGACCGCCCGCTTCCGCCCAACACGATCAACAATCCCTACTACGTCCAGATCCCGGCGACGGTCGAGACCGTGAACCTCCGGCCAGCCACGCTCGCCGCCGAGCTGCCCGACATCACGCCGACCACCGACAGCCACGGCAATGCCGTCGTCACCATCCCCCTCCTGCTCACAAGCACTTCCTCCTAACCCCACCCGGAGCCACCACCATGTCCCCCCACCATCCCGATGCCTCGGTCCGCGTCACCCCCGGCGACAAACCCAAACCCGCGCCCCGCCCCTCCGACGGCGGCATCCTCGAAGACATCCACCAGGTGCTCGAGATCACCGACCTGTATGCCAACGGCGGCCAGCCCTCGCGCCTCAGCAATCTCACCCACTCCAACATCACCGCGAACACCAATCGCGGCGCGCAGAACGCCGTCGCCAACCAGCAGGCCCACTCGCAGCTCAACATCTCCATCCTCGGCAAGGCGTCCAACAAGGTGCAGAACCTCGGCCCGCTCGAGGCCCGCGCCAGCGTCGACATCCTCACGAACAATGAGATCGCGCAGACCCTGATGGATATCAAGGGCGCGCTGCAGGCCTTCTCGGGTGGCGGTGGCCGCCGGCCTTTTCCGCCCAGCCGCTATCCGTTCCTGCGCAAACTGCTCGAGCGGCTGATCACCCAGATCAAGGATATCGCCGCCCGCAACCAGCGCGTGCAGGGCGACGGCACCCGGACCAAGCCGTTCATCATCGAGGAGGGCTACCGGCTCTACGTCACGGCCCCGTGCACGCTCGGCTTCCCCGGCCAGTCCACGATCAACCTGGACATGCTCCGTCAGCTCCTCGTCGGCCGCTGATTCCGGATCGCCGCTTCCGCCATGGCCACTGCCACCTCCAACGCCCCGCCGGACACCGGCAAGGCCGCGTTGCAACAGCAGGCGGCCGACAATCTGCAGAAACTCCTCGCGCAAGTGCTCGCCGCCCAGAAACGCCAGTCCGCCGACGCCGAAGCCGCCTTCGCCCAGGCGATGGACGGCGTCCAGCAGACCGCCGCCCACTCCTACCATGTCTTCCAGGCCGGCGCTCCCCCCCTGCCCGGCGCCCCCGCGCGCTACGTCGTGCTCCGCGACGTCACCACCCTGAACGGCGCCCCCCCCGTGTATACCGATCCCAAAAACGCCAGTTTCGCCGGCGCGCTCGGCTGGGTGAACCAGCAGATCATCGACTGCGTCAAGCCCGACGTGGATCACCGCAAGCGACCCGTCACGCCGCCTGCCTCGCGATGAACCCGCCCGACCGCCTCCAGCGCATCGCCGCGCTCAAACAGCTGCTCGACGCCATGATCGCCCAGTCGCAACCCCGCGATCAGCTCGTGGCCGCGCCGCCCGCCGAGGATTTCGACCCGACCAAGCTCGCCCGCGAGAGCGCGGCGTCCGCCGTCCGCATCGCCAACGACTGCGCCAATCTCGGGATGAAGGGCCAGGACAACCAGGCCCTCGCCGCCAGTCTCTGGAAAGAGTCCCTCGCGCAGATCGAGCGCATTCAGCAACTCTATCCCCCCGGTCATTTTCCCGAAATGCCCTTCCAGCGGCAGCCTCCTTTGCCGGGACCGTCCAGCGACACCTGAGCCCGACCATGAACACCGCCACTACCGCTGGATCGGCCGCATCCGGAGCGGCGCTCGCCCTCGCCACCGCGAGCGCCGCTGCCGGGGTCGCCAGCGCCGAAGCCGGCTACGCCCTCACCAAGCAGGCCGTCACCGAATCCGGCGCCCCCGCCGTGCTGCCCCTGCTGCTGCTGGAATTCGCCGCCATTGCCGCCGGCTTCACCGCCTACGCCGAAACCACCGCCGCATGGGAGGTCGCACAGGCCAGCGCCAAGGTCGCGGCCGAGGCCGCCGAACTCACCTGGGGACCCAACGCATGACGCGCCGCCCCCCACCGCCCAAGCCGCGGCCGCGGCCGCGCCCCGATCCCGACGATCTGCCGCAGAGTTATTTTTTCCAGACCTGGGAAATGGCCGACAAACTGGTGCCCTTCCCCTACACCTACTGGTGGGTCGCCCGGCCCTTCTCGGGGCGGGCGCCGCGCCGGCTCGAGGATCTGCGCCGTTGGGATTTCTGCTATCGCATCACGAACGATTTCACGATCCACCTTTCCGGCGAAGACCGCGCGTTCAATCCCGGCATCCTCCGCCGCGAGAACTACGCCTTCCGCCTGATGGCCACGCAGGGCCGGCAGGGGATGATCACGCCCGAGGGCGCCGAGCAGATCCTCGAGCGTTACCTCGAATGCCAGCAGGGCGGGTTCTGGAGACTTTTCCTGATCGAGCTGGAGATCGAACTCAGCGTCTTCCGCCCCGAGAAATGCCTCGAGCATTACCGCCGCCTCGAGTGGCAGTCGCTGCGCTTCGAGCAGCCCTTCGCCGCCGGCGTCATCGAACCCGTCTACAAGTTCCGCAAGGCGCGGAGCCGCTGCGAATTCTCCGTCGGCGCCCGCACCGGCCGCGTGAAGCACGAGCACGTCCCCGCCTGATTTGCCGCTCCACCCTCCCCGTCCCACTCCCACCACCAACCCACAAGTCCCATGCCCGTCAGAGCCAGAAATCCCCTCGTCCCGCCCCGCGAACTCATCGGCTACCTCTTTGTCCAACGCGGCCCGCACGCCTATGGCTACGGCACCGCCGCGCTGATCGACAACCTGAACATCCTCACCTGCTCGCACAACCTCATCAGCGTGCCGCCGGCCGCTCACGCACCGGCTCCTCTTCCGCCCGCCACGGACGTCCGCTTTTATCCCGGCTACAATCAACAGCACGGAGCCGTCAATCCGCCCGCCGGGCCCTACGTCGCCATCAAAGCCGGATTTTACCACAATCTTTTCGCCAACAATGGCGACCGCGACTGGGACATCGCGGTGTGCCGGCTGGCGGCGCCGTTGCCGCCGCCCGCTCACGGCGCACCACCCCGCTTCTATTTCACGCCCACCCAGACCGGCGCCGAAATCGGCGGCCGGCCACTCAATCTCACCGGTTACCCGGGTCCGGCCAACGGCGAAATGTGGGAGGATCAGGAACCGGCGATAGCCATTCATGCGGCCACCAACACCGTGGCTTACCTGCACGACACCCTGCCCGGGAACAGCGGCTCTCCCGTCTGGGAATATGAAGCCCTGCCCCGGGACGTCGTGCGCCTCCGGGCCGTCCATGTGTCCGGCCCCAACGAATTGCGCCGTGGCATTCTGATGACCGCCGGGGTCATCGCTTGGATCAATCGTGCCATCGCCACTCCCACGCCCGCCGCCGCCGGCTTCCAACTCGC
>JAYVZM010000111.1:0-2274 GCA_043783345.1 Verrucomicrobiota bacterium | reverse complement strand
GGGCGGTGACGTTCAGCGGCGTGTAATTGTAGGCGACGAGCACGGAATCCAGCCCGTCCACCGCGCGGATCACCCGGCCGAGATGGCGCGCGTGGTTGCCGGTGATGCCGATGTGGCGGCAGAGTCCGCGGGCCTTGGCCTCGCGCAGGAACTGGATGACCGGAGCCTGGGCGAAATCGAAGCTGCCCTCCAGGTCGTAGAGCCGGCCGGGTCCGACTTCGTCCCGATCGACCCACCAGTTGTCCCAGTCGGCCTCGTGGATCTGGAGCAGGTCGACCGAGTCGCGGCGCAGGAGCCGGAGGTTTTCCCGCAACTGCACGTGCAGCGCCTCGATCGAGCGAAAATGCCGCGCCTCCTTGAAGTAGCCGACCTTGGTCGCGAGGAAATGCCGGGGTGTCGCGCCGGCGAGGGCCTCGCCGAGGATGGCCTGCGAGGCGCCCGAGCGATACATGACCGAGGTGTCGAAATACCGGACGCCCAGGTCGAGGGCCCGCCGGACGGTGGCGATCGAGCGGTCGAATCCGGCGAAACCCGGGAAGCCTCCGCCCATGGCGAGGGTCGGCCAGGATTCGCTGGTTTGGCCAAAAGGCCGGTGGGGCAGGGCGGTCATGGGGTCAGAGGCGATAGGTGCGGGTGGCGTTTTCGTGGAAGATGGCCGCCTGCTCGGCGGCGCTCAGGTGCGCGACCAGTCCGCGCGCCGTGTCGAGCCAGCGCGTGTAACCGCACGCCAGCTTGGCGACGGGCCAGTCCCCGCCGAACAGCAGGCGCGACGGGCCGAAGGTGCCGAGCAGATGGGTGACGTAGGGTTGCAGCTGCGCGACCGTCCAGTGCGTGTGATCCGCTTCGTTGACGAGTCCGGACAGCTTGCAAACGACATTGGGAAAACCAGCCAGCTGGCGGATATGTTCCCGCCACGGATCGAGCAGGCCGTCGCGGATGCCGGGCTTGCCCGCGTGGTCGAGGATGAAACTGGTCTCCCGGCAGCTCCGCACCAGCTCGATCACGGCGGGCAGCTGCGGATGCCTGCAGCAGATGTCGAAGCTCAGGCCGGCGGCCGGCAACAGGCGGATCCCGGCGATGAATTCCGGCCGGGCGCAGTAGTCCACCGGATCGTGCTCGAAGTGGTGGCGCACGCCGCGGACGAGCGGGTGGCGTTTCAGCTCCGCGAGGTCGGCGGCGGTCTGCGCGCCGGCGTTCACGGTCAGCTTGGCGACAATTGCCCGGATGCGGGGCTCCTGCGCGGCGAGCTGGCCGATCCATTTCACTTCGTCGAGCGGCGGGGCGCCGCACTCCACGAAGACGATCTTCTCCGGCAGGTCCGGACCCACCTCGGCACGGAGCGTCTCGGGCCCATGCCGGTCCCAGATGGCAGGCACCTCATGCAGCCACGAGTAGGGATGCAGGACGCTCCGGTCCCAGAAGTGCATGTGCGCGTCGATGAATTTCATGGGCGGGATCCGGCCGATACTCGAAACAAGGCCGGCCCGGAGCAATCCGGATTTGTTCGGGCGCGGCCAGCGCGCCACGGGCGCTCTCCAGTTGGCCGCCGTTTTTCGCCCCCACTGTGGGGCGGCGGCCGCCGGGCCGGCTTGCCCGCCGGGCCGGGATGCGGAAAATATCCGCCATGGCCCTCCAACTCCGACCGACCTGCGAACATTGCAACCAGCCGCTGCCGCCCGATTCGACCGAGGCGATGATCTGCACCTTCGAATGCACCTTCTGCCGGACCTGCGTGGAGAACGTGCTGGGGAACGTTTGTCCGAATTGCGGCGGTGGTTTTTGCGCCCGGCCGATCCGGCCCCGTTCCAACTGGAAGGAAGACAACTATCTCGGCGCCCGTCCGGCCGTCACCGTGGTCACGCACCGTCCGGTGGACCCGGCCGCTCACGCTGCGTTCGCGGCGCCCATTCGGAAGCTGCCCCCGGAAAAACGTTGATTCACGGCATCCCGTCCGCCGGCAGATCCGCCCCCGGCCGTGGCACGGTCCTGGCTTGGGGCTTTCCGGGCTGGCGGATCTGGAGGGACTCGAACCCCCAACCCCTTGGTTCGAAGCCAAGTGCTCTATCCAATTGAGCTACAAATCCGTTTCACCCCTCCTGCGTAACGGGAAAACAATTCCAGTGAAGCAAATTATTATGCAGTGAACGATTCTGCTTTGCTCAGGCTGCGATTACTTTTCCACGGGCAGAGTAACGTTGTAGCGTTGCGCCCAGGGAGTCAGGGCGGACAAAATGCCGGGGTAAAGTTCCAGGCCCTGCTCAAGCTGCGTCGCCC
>JAYVZM010000110.1:0-2280 GCA_043783345.1 Verrucomicrobiota bacterium | reverse complement strand
ACGGAGGACAGGGCGCTCGGAATGACAGGTTTCAATTGTCACACGCTGGCCTTAGAGCAGCTTGATCAGCTCCGCGGTGGCGGGGATGTCCTTGATGATCTGGCTGGGTTGCGGGCCGACGCCGAGGTAGCGAAGATTGGGCAGGGTGGCGGGCAGCTTGTCCGGATAGGCGACCTGCACGAGGCTGCGGACCATCGCGGCGGTGTAGCGTTGGGCGTTCTTCGGGAGGTCGGCGAATTTGCGGACACCGGTGATGTCCTCCGTCCAGCCGGGGTGGCGCGTGTAGACGGGCTGGAGCGTCTTGCGGACGGCCTCGTTGCGGGGGACGTGGGCGTGGCGTTTGCCGGCGGCGTCCTCGTAGGCGGTGCAGATGAGCAGTTCGTGGCCGCCGCTGAGCGCGTCGATTTTGTTGATCATCAGATCCTGGTAGCCGCCGTAGCGGAGGGCGTCGCCCTTTTCCACGGCGTCATACCAGCCGACCATGCGCTGGCGGCCGGTGACGGTGCCGAACTCGATCTGCTTGAGTTTCTGGCAGAGAGGCAGGGCGTCGTCCATCTGCGTGAGGAAGGTGTGCGTGCCGACCTTGGTGTCGTAGGCCTTGGCCACGGCGAAGGTGTGGATCGGCTGCACGGGGATGCCCGCGCTCTCGAAGAACTCGGGCGTGAAGGTGTGCGACGCGGTGACGTTGGGCGAGAACCCGTGGCGCTTGTCGAGCCAGTAGGCCTGGCCGAACTCGCCGACGATGGAGCGGCCGGCGGCGAGCTCGCGCAGCACGAGTTCGCGCACCTCGCCGATGTTTTTGGCCAGGGCGGTGCCGGCGGACCAGTAAACCTCGGTGAGTTTTTCGATGTTCAGCGTGAACGGCGCGGCGACGCGGAACTGGGTGAAGTCAAAATCCGCGGGGGCGGCAAGGCCCAGTGCGATGGATTCGGCGTTGGCCTTCTGCTCGGCGACGGTGAGTTTTTCGAAAAAGGCATGCCAGTTCGCCTCGCTCACGCGGCAGACGTGCTGGATGGTGCGGAGCGCGCGGTCGACGCGGGCGGCGAGCTTGCGGGCGAAGAAATTCGGGCCGCCGAGGAAGTCGGCGAAGGTGATCTGCCACTGGCCGGTC
This sequence comes from Verrucomicrobiota bacterium, assembly GCA_043783345.1. Classification (GTDB taxonomy): domain Bacteria; phylum Verrucomicrobiota; class Verrucomicrobiia; order Opitutales; family Opitutaceae; genus Lacunisphaera. The sequence goes on along the minus strand of JAYVZM010000110.1, from coordinate 1,169 downwards.
TCGTCCTGGTAGGCGGGCGTGATGCCGCGGCCGGTGGAGCCGCGCGGCTCCTCCTGCAGGACGTTGACGCGGTAGTCCTCCCACGCGAGGTCGAGGAGGCGGTGGCTGAAATCGGAGACGAGCGTGCGCTCGTCGATGAGGAGGCGGGAGAAGATGGCGTAGCCCTTCTTCTCGAGCGGGCGGCCCTCCCAGAGGATCTTGCGGGGGTCGGCGACGACGCCGGCGCCGATGGCGAGGTGGGGCACGCCGGCCTCGACGACGCCGGCGGGGAGGAGGTTGAGCTTGATGCCGCCGGCGGTGTGCCCGGAGTTGGAGCCGCCGTTGACCTTGAAGACGACGGTGACGGCGGCCGGCGTGGCGCGGAGCTCCTCGATGATCTCGGGGATGAGGCGGCCCTTGCCTTCGTCACCGAAGGAGATGCCGACGTCGGCGATGAGCTGGCTGCGGAAGGGGGTGAGAGGCATGGGAGCGGAGGACGGAAGACAGCGGACAGAGGACAGCGAACAGAGGACAGAGGACAGAGGACAGAGGACGGAGGACGGAGGACGGACGACCGACGAGACAAACGGAGAACAGAGCGGACAGGGAACAGGGCGGCAACGGAAAATTACCACTTATCCTGTCATCAGACAATCGGCTCGGCCGGCCGCCATTTCCTGGTCAGGGAAGCGGCCAGCCAGGACAGCAGGGCATAGGCGGTGCCGGCGAGATGAGCGCCGGTGGCGATGCGGATGCTGGGTTCGTCGAAGCGGATGGCGCCGCCGCCCTGGCCGCCGTGGCGGGCTTCGAGGACAATTTCGACGATATAGATTGCGAGCACGGCGGGCCAGAACCAGTCGGACCAGTTGCGCTGCCAGCCTTGGGCGGCGAGGTAGAGCAGCAGGCCGAGGTCAAGCGCACTGAGGCCGCCATAGCGGACCATGCCCGGCTCGCACCAGTAGATGACGGCGGAAATCACCGCGGGCATGAGAAAAACCGCGAGCCGGGCGAACAGCTTGTGTTTCTCCTCGAGGAGCCAGCCGACGATCAGGAACAAGCCGGTGTCGGGAATGAAATGCGGCCAGCCGAAATGGACCCAGTGTCCGGTCCAGGCCCGCCACCACTGGCCTTGGGCGAGGGCGATGCGGTCGTAGATGAGCCATTCGCGCCAGCCCGGGTTGAGCTGCACC
>JAYVZM010000109.1:0-6073 GCA_043783345.1 Verrucomicrobiota bacterium | reverse complement strand
AACTCAAGCTGTTCGCCCTCGACGCCGCCACCGGACGCGAGCTCTGGCGTTACGAGCCCGCCGAGGCCAACGGCGTCAACCGCGGGCTGGCCTTTTGGACCGAGGGCGACGACCGCCGCATCCTTTTTGGCGCGGGCCATTGGCTGCAGGCCGTCGATGCCCGCACCGGCCGGTTGATCGAAAGTTTCGGCGACCATGGCCGCATCGATCTGTCCGAGGGACTGGGCCGCGATGTGCGCGGGCTGGCGATCCAGGCAAACACCCCGGGCGTCGTCTTCCGCAATCTGATCATCATGGGCATGCGCGTCGGCGAGGGGCCGGCGCCCGCGGCCCCGGGCCACATCCGCGCCTACGATGTGCGTTCGGGGAAAATGGTCTGGCGTTTCAACACCATTCCGCCGCCGGGCGAGGCGGGTTACGAGACCTGGCCGGCGGAGGCGTGGCAGCACGCCGGCGGCGTCAATGTCTGGGCCGGCATGACCGTCGACGAGGAACGCGGCCTGGTGTTCTGCCCGGTCGGCTCGGCCACGTTTGATTTCTGGGGCGGGGACCGCCTCGGCAACAACCTCTATGCGGATTGTCTGCTCGTGCTTGACGCCGCCACCGGCCGGCGGGTGTGGCACTATCAGTTCACCCGCCATGACCTCTGGGATCGCGATCCCCCGGCGCCCCCGACCCTGCTCACCGTCCGCCGCGGCGACCGGGAGATCCCGGCGGTCGCGCAGATCACCAAGTCGGGTCACGTCTGGGTCTTTCAACGCGAGACCGGCGAGCCGCTCTTTCCCGTCGAGGAAATCGCGGTGCCGGGTTCGGATCTCGCGGGCGAGGTCGCGGCGCCGACCCAACCGCTGCCGCTCAAGCCCGCGCCGTTTGCGCGCCAGCTCTTCACAGCGGAGGAAATCACCGACCGCACGCCTGAGGCGCACCGCGCCGTGCTGGAGCGCTTCGCGCGCCTGCGGCCGCACACCCGCTTTGCGCCGCCGAGCCGCGAGGGCACGATCATTTTTCCGGGCTTCGACGGCGGCGCCGAATGGGGCGGGGCGGCGGCCGATCCCTCGGGCATCCTTTATGTGAACGCCAACGAGATGCCGTGGATCCTAAACATGATCGACTCGGGCGGGGCGACTTCGCTCGGTCAACAGGTGTTTCTGCAAAATTGCCTGGGCTGCCACGGGGCGGACCGCGGGGGCAATCTCGCGGCGAACATCCCGTCGCTGGTCGACGTCAAACAGCGCCTGACCCGCGCGCAAGCGCTGGAAGTCGTCACGAAAGGCCGGGCCGTGATGCCGCCGTGGGGCTTTCTGACTGAGACGCAACGCGAGGCGGTCGTGGGTTATCTTCTCGGCGAGCCCGAATCGGTCGCCGCCCGGCCGGAGGCGCCCGGATGGCAGACGTATGCGCCGGACCTGCCGGCGGCGGCCGCAGTGCCGCCACCTTACACGCACACCGGCTACAACCGCTGGCTCGATCCCGACGGTTATCCGGCGGTGAAGCCGCCGTGGGGCACGTTGAACGCCATCGATCTCAACACCGGCGACTATCTCTGGCGCGTGCCGCTCGGCGAATATCCCGAGCTGATCGCGCGCGGCCTGCCGGCGACCGGCACCGAGAATTACGGCGGACCGCTGGTCACCGCGGGCGGGCTCCTTTTCATCGGCGCGACCAAGGACGGGATGTTCCGGGCGTTCGACCGGCGCACCGGGCGCGAACTCTGGCGCATGAAGTTGCCGGCCGGCGGCTTTGCCAGCCCGGCGACCTACGAGGCGGGTGGCCGGCAATTCGTGGTGATCGCCTGCGGCGGCGGCAAGATGGGCCTGCCCAGCGGCGACACCTACGTGGCCTTCGCGCTGCCGGTGAAATAATCGCTGCAGCGTCGGCGGAATGGAAGCGGGACTATCAGTCCCGCGGGTTATGACCAGCGATGATCACGCCTCGCGGGACTGACCTGTCGCCTTGGCGAAGGATGATAGTCCCCCCTCCAGACCAGCATCAGGCGGGGGCAGTGGCGTTCTTCCGACGGGAAAGCATCCGGGTGACGGGATATTTGATTCCGAGATGATAAACCGCGAGCAGGACGAGCATGCCGGTCAGGGCATAGACCAATCCCTCGAGGGTCGTAGGCACGGCAGGCTTGAAGATTTCGCCGGTTGCGCGCGCGATGGCAGGATCGAGGTGGCGCAGGAAAACGAACGGTCGTGACCACAGCGAGGCGTGCTGGATGGCCGACTGCGCCGCTTCGAGCGCATCGACGCGGGTGATGGCCTCGGTCATCACCCCGCCGAGCTTGGCCACCGCCGGATCGGCATTGGCGGACGTCTGCAGGATGAAGCGGTCGAGCGTGAGCCCCGATTGCACGGCGGTCTGGTGAAACTGTTGCAACTGCCGTCGCGCCTCGTCGAGATGCCCGCCGAGGCGCTGGAGGTATTGCTGCATGAACTCGGGGATCTGCGAGAATATCACCGTGCCGACCACGCACAGGGCGCGATCCAGCAGGCCGCTTCCGGCGCCCAGCAATGCCCGACCGGGATTCATGGCAGCGGACGTCCTAAAGCCCCACTTCCGCGCGGACGAATTTCACCGCGGGGCTGCCGACGGACAGCACGAGATCGTGGTATTGCTTCAGATTGAAAGCCGCGCCCATTTTCTTCTCGGCCGCCGCGCGCATGTCGTCGTGCTCGAGCGCGCCGACGAGGTAGGTGGCCAGCTGGGTGTAGGAGAGCTGGGCGCGCTGCCACTTGGCCACGGCCTCGCCCTCTTCCTGAAACCCGCGCTTCATCATCAGTTCCAGCCCCTGCTCCTTGGTCATGCCGGCCATGTGGATCTTCTGGTCGAGGATGGCGTTGGTGAGGACGCGCAGGCGCATCTTGAGCTGCTGCATGCGGGTCTCGGGCCCGCCGAAGCCGGCCTCCGCCATCACGCGCTCGGAATAAACCGCCCAGCCCTCGATGAAGGTGCCGCTCTGGAAAATCGCGCGCACCAGCGTCGGCGCCTGGAACCGGTTCGAATGGGCGAGCTGCAGGAAATGCCCCGGCATCGCCTCGTGCACGAGGAGGTCGCGCATCATGTAGTTGTTATATTCGCGGAAAAACGAGACCATGCGCGTCTCGGGCCAGTCGGCGGGCGTGGGCTCGATCGCCACGAAAGTGTCGCCGTTCGGCTCGAGCGCGCCGGGCGAGTCGCAGTAGGCGATGCCGCGCCCGCGCTTGAACTCGGGCGTGACGATCAGCTTCACCGGGGTTTCCGGCACGGTGACCAGATCATGGGCGCGCACGAACTCGGTGGCGAGCTGGAGCGTCTGCCGGCCGTAGGCGACGACGGTGGAGTTGTCCGGGTGCTCCTGCGCGAGGTGATCGAGCACCGCCTTGATCACCTTCGGCCGGTCGGCCTGGGTGGCGGCATCGGCGGCGGGAAAATATTTCCGGTGGAGCGGCAACGCGGTGGCGTAGAGCGCCGCGGTGGTGGTTTCCATTTCACGCTCGGCGCGGGCGAGAATCTCCTCGGGCGCGAGGTCGGAGGCCAGGGTGTAGCGCAGGCACTTGCGGTAAAGATCGGCGCCGATGCGGAAATCGCCCTTGGAGCGCGGCAACAGGTCCTTTTCCAGCCATTGCTTGTATTCCGTGAGGGCGGCCGCGGCCTTCTCCTGCAGCGGCGCCAGTTCGACGCGCATGCCCGGGGCCTCCTTGAGCAGATCCTCGAGGCCGTCGCGCACGAGGCCGATGGCGCCGTTGACCTGCTTGATCGCGGTCTGCGTGTAGATCTCGGGCGGGTTGCGGAGGTTGGCCTTGGCCTGGGCGATCACGCCCGGGATGCCCGCGAGGCGTTGGGCCGCGCGGTGCAGCCGCGATTCCGCGGGGGCGAAGTCGCGTGCGACCAGCAGGTAGAGGGCATTGGCCAGACTGGTGTTGTAGGAGAGCGGGTCCCAGTCCTGCGACTTCAGCTCGACCATGAAGAAGACCTGCGCCTCGAGGTTCAGCCGGAGGATCTGCGCGTCGACGCGATTCGGACCGGTCAGCTGCGCCGGGTCGATCTGGGCGAGGGCGGCCAGATGCCGCCGCATGGTCGCGACGTTGGCCTTGAGGCCGTCGACGCTGTAGTCGGTCAGCTCGCCGTCGAAGCGGTGGTCGCCGAGCTGCGTGGCGTTTTCCGGGTTGAGACGGAGGTAGTCGTCGAGGCAGGACTTGGCGGTGGCTTCGAACGCCGTGTCGGCGGCGGACTTGGCGGGCGCGGCGTGGAGCAGCGCGACCCCGGCGAGGAGGGCAAGGAGGGAGCAGGGGAATTTCATATGCGGCGCAATCTGGCGCCGGACGCGCGGCGGCTCAAGCTTTAGAAAAACCCGCGGCCTCCCGCCACGCCCCTGCCGCCCCGGTGGCGAAGTGCAGCCGGCATCCGGACGCAGGGCGCGCGTCGTCAGTCGTCGTGATGGGTCAGCCAGAGCGCCGTGGCCAGCAGGGCGAACAGCAGCGTCGGGCCGACAATCCACAGCGGGTGAAAAGGCACGCTCCAGTGGACCATCGCCCACCAGATCAGCGTGCATTTCGCGGCGATCAGCGTCCAGGCAATCGCCATGAACCAGCGCACCCGCGGGGTATATTGCGCGACATCGATATGAACGGGAAGGTTCACGCCGCCAGCATACTCCTCGTGGCGCCGGCAACTGCGCGGCCCTTGGCTTTCCGTGCGCACGGATTGACCGGGGCCGGCGCCGCGATTCCCATTCCAACGGTCCCCGCTGAAATCGCGCCTCACTTCCGGCGCGCCGGCAGCTTGATCCAGGCAGGCAGGAAAGGGGAGTCGGCCGGATTGCCCGTGGCCTCGGCCCGGACCATCGTGCCCGGGAGATGCCGGCGGCCCCAGTTGACGAGTTCCTGCATCACCGGCCGCAGCGCCTCGCCCGCCGGGGTCAGGGTGTATTCGTAGCGCGGGGGATTGTCCTGATAGGGCGAACTCGTGATGACCCCGGCGGCCTCCAGCCGCTTGAGCCGGTCGGCCAGGAGGTTGGTCGGGATCTTTTCCATCGCGCCCGCGAATTCCCCGTAGCGCTTCATGCCGGCAAACAAATCGCGCACGACCAGCAGCGTCCATTTGTCGCCCAGCAGATCCAGCGCCCCGGCGACGGGACAGGGGGAGCGGCGGGCGGCGGACTGGGCGGGGCGGCGGCGGGCGGGCATGCGGCAGGATCAGCTTTAGGCTTGCAAAAAGCAAGCGACTTGTCGTCCCTGTCACTTTCAAATCAAAAGTAATAACCTTCAACCCTGTTCCCTCCATGAATGCTTCCCTCTGGAAATTGCTCCTGTTCCTCGCGGCCTGGGGCCTGCTGGCCGCGCTCGCCGGCGCCGGGCGCCTCCTGGCTCACCTGCCGCCGGCCGGCGCGCCCGTGCTCATCGCGGGCCTGACCCTCGCCTTTTCCGTCGCGCTCGCGCGGGCCGGCTGGCTGCGGTCCGCGGTCGCGACTCTCTCCGTCCGGGCGATCCTCGCCGTCCACCTCATCCGCTTCCTCGGTGTCTACTTCCTGTGGCTGCACGCGCAGGGCCGGTTGCCGGTCGAATTTGCGCAGCGGGCGGGCGGGGGCGACATCGTGGCGGCGGCGGGGGCGCTGGGCCTGCTCTTCTGGCCGGAGGGCGCGGGGTTTCGCCGGGCGCTCTTCGGGTGGAATCTGTTCGGCGCGGCCGACCTGTTCGTCGCCGTGGGCACGGCCGGCTGGCTGACCATCACCCGCCCCGGCTCGACGGTTGAACTGACCGAACTCCCGCTGACCTTGATCCCGCTGTGGGCGGTGCCGGTGCTGCTTTCGAGCCACCTCTATCTTTGGCGGCACCGCATGCGCCGCGAAGAGTTCGATCTGACCGTCACTGCGGCGATGTGAGTCACGGGAGGAACGACCCTATTTCCTGGCCAGGGTTTCCATCTCCTGCGCGACCTTTTGCTCTTCCTGGCGGTAACGTTTGAGGGCGCCGGCGTCGTGTGCTTCGAGATCGGTGACGAGGCGCCGGTAATTTTCCGCCTCCAGCCGCAAAACCCGGAGCACCGCGTCGCACCGCCGGGCCGTGATGCATTCGGGCGCCAGTTCCAGCCC
>JAYVZM010000108.1:0-14524 GCA_043783345.1 Verrucomicrobiota bacterium | reverse complement strand
CAACTGGTCCTATTGGGTGAGCCGCGAATACGGCAAACCGCTGGGCATGCGCTATGAGAATTACGACGACCTCGTCTATGCGCCCCCCTCGGAGTTGATGCCCATGTATCGCTTCGCGGCGCCCGCCCATAACCTGGGCGTGCTGACGGCGGGTGAAGTCGGTTGGGTCGGACTCGGCCTGCTCCTCGTGCTCTGGCTGCGCTGGCTGGCGATGGGGGCCGGTTTCCTCTTTTCCCGCCGACCCGAGGCCCTCCATCGCCTGGGGGTGGGACTGTGTTTCGGGATGCTCGGGGTCTTCCTGCACAGTTTCACCGAATGGACGTTCCGGCAGACGCAGATTTTCCTCACCTTCAATCTGCTGGCGGGCGTGCTGGCGGCGCTACTCGCGCTCAAGCGCGAAGCCGCGGCCACGGAGGCCGAATTCGCCGCCGAACCGGTCGAGGAATGGGAACCCGCCGCCGTGTCCGCCGCCTACGACCCGGCCAACCCCTGAGATGCGCATCGCCCATATCCTGCGGAAATACGTGCCGGCCGAATGGGGCGGCACGGAAACGGCCCTCCAGCGCCTCGCCGAGGGTCTGGCCGCGCAGGACGTCACCTCCGCGGTTTATTTTCCCGCTGCCGCCGCGTCCGCCGGCCCGGACCCACTCTGCGATGCGGGCTGCGAGATGCACCCGTTTCATGCGTGCGTGCCGATCTGGGGTCTGTCGCCCGTCGCCCGCCGCCAGATGCTCGCGGTCGGCGGCAATCTGCTTTCGTTCGACCTGCCCTGGATGCTGGCGCGCGACCAGGCGGTGGACGTCGTGCACAGCCATGTGCTCGGACGAATCGGCGGGATCGCGGGCACCGTCGCCCGGCGCCGCCATCTGCCCTTCGTGGTCACGGTGCACGGCGGCGTGCTTGACCTCCCCCCGGGACTGAAGGCGGACCTGAATTCCAGCGCCCACGGCGGCCTCGAATGGGGCCGGTTGTTCGGCTGGTGGTGGCGCGCTCGCCACGTGCTCGCGGAGGCCGACGCCATCCTGACCTGCAATCAACGCGAAGCCGCCCTGCTCCAGGAGCAACACCCCCGACAGCGCGTCGTGGTGCAGCCGCACGGCGTCAACACGAGATACTTTCGCACCGACCAGCGCGACGCGGCCCGAAAAGCGTTCCCCCTCATCCAAGGCCGCGACGTGCTGCTGGCCCTGGCCCGGATCGACCCGGTGAAAAACCAGCTGTGGGTCGTCCGCCAGTTGCCCCGGATCGTCGCCCGCCACCCGCGCGCCCTGCTCGTGCTCGCGGGGGCGTGCACCAACGCCGACTATGGCGTCGAGTTGCACCGCGAGATCCGGCAGCTGGGATTGAGTGAGCATGTGCTGCTGACGGGCGGACTGTCCCCGGGCACGCCCGAGGTCGCCGGTCTCCTGCAGGAAGCCCGCGTGGCCCTGCTCCCGTCGGTCTCCGAGACTTTCGGACTGGTGGTCCTCGAATCCTGGGCCGCCGGCGCGAGCGTGCTGGCGAGCCGCACCACCGGCGCGCTCGCCCTGGTGCGCGACGGGGAAAACGGGTCACTCTTCGACCTCGCCCAGCCGGAGGAATTCCACGCGAAACTCGACCGGCTCCTGCGCGAACCAGTCTGGCGCGCCCGGCTGGCGGCCGCGGGCGCGCGCGGCGCCGACGGCTACGACACCGCCGTGCTGGCCCGTCGGGTCAAGGATCTCTATGCCACCCTCTGCGACGAAAAAAATGCACTACGTGATTCTGCGTGACGACGACACGTGCGCCCTGACGCCCGTCGAGTGCCTCGAGCGCCTTTACCGCCCGTTCCTGGATCGCGGCCTGCCGGTCAACCTGGCCACCATTCCCCATGTCCGCACCGACGCCCTGCGTCCGGACGGCCGGCGGGAGGGCTTTTTGCAATTCAACCATGGCATCACGACGCCGCATGTGCCCATCGGCCAGAACCGGACGCTGGTCGGCTACCTGTTGGGCGAGCCGCTCTATCAGATCGTTCACCATGGTTACGATCATTCCCCCGAGGAATTCAATTGCAGCGGCCGGGAAGCGGCGCACCGGCTGGCCGCCGGAGCCGAGCGGCTGACCGCGGCCGGTTTCCCCACGCCCCGGGCCTTTGTCGCACCCTATGACCGTTTTTCCGCGGCCGCGCTGCGCGAAGCGGCGCGCCGCTACGGCGTCATCTCAACCGGTTGGTTTGAGTGGCGGCGGATTCCGCCGAGCTGGTGGCTGGCCTATCTGGGCAAAAAACTCCGCCACTGGCCCCACTGGCAAACCCATGACACCGTCCTGCTGTCCCATCCCGGCTGTCTCCTCTCCCACCACCGGCCGCTCGATACCATGCTCGACCGCATCCGGGCGGTCGTGGAGTCCCAGCCCCTGACCGTGCTGGTGACGCATTGGTGGGAATATTTCCGCGACACCAAACCCGACGACCGCTTCATCGACGTTCTCCACGGCACGGCGGAATACCTCGCGGCCGACCCCGCGATCCGGGTCATCACGTTTGCGGATCTGGCGACCGGCCGGATAAGGCTGCCAGGCTGCGCAGCGGTGGAACCGCCGGCGTCGCGGCCGGCCGGCTTCGGCACCGATCCACTACGCGGTGGTCGGCCTGCTTACTAGTCCGGGTCAGGTCGATGCCCCGCGCGTGCTCCCGCAGGTCCGCGGAAATGGACTCCAGTTCGCCCGAGGAGCGTGTCGTGAGCAGGCAGTTCAGAAAAACCAGCGAACCGCGCATGAAGGCGGCCGGCGCCTCGCAAGGCCGCAACCCCTCGTCCGTGATCTGCCGGAACCGGTAGCCGCAGCGGCGCAGCAGCTCGATCGTCGACGCGGGATACGGCACCGCGGCCTCGGCGATGATGTCGGGCTGGCAGCGGCGCAGCGTGCGCGCGGCGCCGGCGAAAAAAGCCGGCTCATGGCCTTCCACGTCGACCTTCATCAGAAACCGGCTTGTCACGCCCCCGCGTCGCTCCAGGTATTCATCGAGGCTGGTGACCGGCACACTCACCACGCCGGTGTGGTTCGAGTCGAAATTCCATTCCAGCGAGGCGCTCATGTCGGAGCGGTTGAGATAAAAAGGCATGATGCCCGCATGGTCCGACAACGCCAGCGGCTCGGCCTTGATGCAGTCGAACCCGTTGGCGCGAATATTGGCCGCGAGCAGCGCGTGCATTTTCGGGTTGGGCTCGAAGGCCAGGATTTCCAACCCCGGCCGGGCCGCCGCCAGCCGCAGCGAATGGTAGCCGATGTTGGCGCCCGCATCGATGAAGAGGCCCGTGGGCTTGGTCAGCATGACGGCGAGCGCCGTCGTCAGCGGCTCGTAGTAGTCCAGCCCCCGCCAGAACAGTTCGAAGCTGAGATAGTTCGCGCCGAAGCTCGCGAGCCTCAGGCGATGGCCGGTATCCCGCGAATACGCCACCGGGACGCGACCGGCGAACCAGTCGTGCTGCGTGCGCAATCCCCAGCGGGAGAGCCAGGGGCGGGTGACCGGGAGCAGGTCGCAAATGCGGTAGAGCACGCGACCGAGCAGGGGTTTGGGCCAATGGGATGACATGGGAAAAGGGAGGATCAGGCGGGAATGGCCACCAGCTCGCGTGCCTGGTCCCGGTTGGCCGCGCGGGCGGCGGCGGCATCCCGCCGCATCAGTTCGTAGATATGGGGAATGGCCGTGACGCCCGCGGGCACGTCCGGCACGTTGGTCATCAGCGCGGCATAACTCTGCGGGGCATCCGGGTGGTAGCCATGCATGGCCGCCAGCGGCCGCTCCCCCATGTCGCTCGGCACGATCAGCACCCCCTCTTCCACCAGAAAGATGAGTTCGCCGAAATAGCGATCCGGGAAAAACGTCCCCAGTTCCTCCAGCTCGGCATCCGGCAGGACCCGGCCCTCCTCCACGCCCTCGAGGCAGGCGGTGATTTCCTTCCGCGCGGTCTCGTTGAAAAACCAGAAACGGGCCATCGTGGAGTCATAGACGACCGCGTAGTCCCGCGGCATGGTGACGGAGAGCGCAGCCAGCCGGCGGCGCAGGTCGAGGAGCCGCGTGCAATTGGCCATGCCATGATCGCTGAACACATACAGCCTCACCTCCTCGTAATGCTGGCCGGCGGTCGCCATCAGCTCCGCGAGCTGGGCTTCATAGCGTTCCAATTTGGCGGGCACCTCCGGCGCATCATTGCCGACGCGGTGCATCAGGCCGTCGAGGTCGGGCCAGTAGAGAAACGCGAAATCGATTTGCTCCGCCGCGATCTGCGCCTGCAAATCCCGGAGGTTGCCCTCCTCCCCGCGCGCGGGCCTGCTCACATGGTAGGCGATGCCCTCCTCGGTGAGGTAGTCGAAGATGTTCGGTCCGCGGTTCATGCCGCCGGGTTGCAGCGGGCTCTTCTTTTCCGTGAAGTCGAAGCGGCCGATCTGCCGGAACGAAAGATTATAGAGATCGAAATATCCCTGAAACCCGAGCGGCCCGCGCAGGAGCTTGGAAAGCCAGCGGCGGAAGATCCGCCGGCTGGTGATCCACCGCGGCAGCCAGCCCAGCGGCTTCAGCTTCCGGAACGGCGACCGCGCCGGGTCGTGGACGAAGTAGCACCAGTTGCGGTGCTCGGCCGGCCACCGCCCCGACAGGATCGAGGGAATGCAGGCCGAACTGTAGCCGAAGACCGAACGCAGGGAACGCCGCAGCGGCGCAACCTCGCGCGCAAAGGTCCGGTCGCGGATGATCTCCCAGCCGCACGCGTCGATGAACACGAAAAGTGGCAGGATTTTTTTCATAAGACGGCCATCCCGGGGACCCGCGGCGGGGTGATTTCAAAGAGCCGGTGGAGCCGCACCAGTTCCAGCAACTGGCGGACGTCCGGCGGGGGGTTCACCAGCCGCCAGATGAAGGCGTCGGCGCGGTGGAGGGCCTTGTGGATCGCCAGCAAGCGGTCCACGGCGCTCCAGTCGATCGAGCGGAATTTGGCCAGGTCGAACTCGATCACCCGGCAGCCCGGCGGCAGCACGGTGCGGATGTTGGCGACAATCTCCTCGGCGCGGTTTTCGTTCAGTTCCCGCAGCTCGGTGATGCGCACGATGTCGGAATCGGCTTCGATTTTCATAGCGGGGGATGGGCGGGCAGATGGGTGATCGGCGAGTGGTCAACGGGCATCAGCGGCGCATTTGCACCCGTGAGGACCTGCGCGACGCGCCGGAACCACTCGGTCGCATCGGCGGGCGGGCGGCGCAGGGAGCAGAGCAGGAATTCGTCCGGCACCCGCAGGCAGGAGCCATCCCGCCAGTTGATGAGCGTGTCGCCGGAGGCCAGGGAATCGATCACCGCCGTGTGATCCCCGACCAGCGTTTCCGGGCCGACCACGCTGCGCACCACCTCGGCCCCGCTACCGATCACGGCCCGGTCCTCGATCACGGTGTTGGGCCCGAGCGTCACGCCGGCGTCCAGCCGCACTTTCTCGCCGATCCAGCAGGGCGGCACCAGCACGGCGTCGGGAGGTATCTGGCTGCGCCAGCCCACGCGGATGCCGGGCGCGATTTCCCGCATGCCCGTGCGATCGGGGGTCACGGCCCGGTCGAGCCAGGCCTGGATCCCGGCAAACCAGTCGCCATAGCTTTCAAACAACCGCGTGTCCGGCCGGCCCGGCAGGCAGTCCGCCAGCACGACGTCGTGGGGCGCCGGCAACCAGCCGTCCCCGCCGCCGTGGCGCGCGCGCGCCTCGGCCACGGTCAGCTCATGCATCTCGGCCGCCACCGTGAGCCGGAGGCCCCAGCGCGAACCGGCGCCGGCGATCTGGCGGATGGCTGCGGGCCGGTCGCAGGCGAGCACCGTGACTTCCGTCGCCCCGAGCGAGGCGAGGTGGACGAGCCAATACACCAGCAGCGATTCGCCCAGCAGCGGGAGGGCCGCCAAGGGCGCGGCTTCGGCGAGGGGCGCCACGGCGGGACGATACCCCGGACAGATGAGGATTGCTTTCATAAGGTGTCAGTAGGCCCCGCTGCCGGACAGGACCGCGGGAAGGGTTTTGCCAATGATGCCGAGGTCGCGCCAGAAGCCGCGGTTCTCGATGTAGCGGACGTCGAGTTCGACCTGGCCGTGAAAATCGATGTGGGCGCGGCCGCTGATCTGCCAGATGCACGTGATGCCCGGCAGCACGGCGAGCCGCCGCCGGTCGGCCAGCGAATACAGCGCCACCTCGCGGGGCACCGGCGGGCGGGGCCCGACGACGGACATGTCGCCGATGAGCACGTTGTAGAATTGGGGCAGTTCATCGAAGGAGAATTTGCGCAACCACCCGCCGATGCGGGTCACCCGCGGGTCGTCCTTGATCTTGAAGGTCACGCCCGTCTTGTGCTGGTTGCGGGCGAGCAGCTCGCGCAGCCGTTGCTCCGCGTCCGGCCGCATCGAGCGGAATTTGAACATCAGGAACTCCCGGCCGTGGCGGCCCACCCGCACCTGCCGGAAGAACACGGGACCGCCATCGTCCAGCTTGATGAGGAGCGCGATCGTGGCCAGCAACGGGCTGATGAGCGCCAGCACCGCGGCGCTGAAAACGACGTCGAATCCCCGCTTGAGGGCGTCGTCGGCGGGGATGCGCCAGTGCCACCAGCGGCGCGCCAGGGCGACGCGCAGGCTCAGCAGCCAGCGCGCCGGCCGGCGCCCCCAGGGCGCGTCCGGGGTGCGGAGCACGAAAGGAGTGTAACCAATGTTGTTCATGAGGAAGAGGCCGCCGGCAGGAGCAGCCGTTGAAGTTCGGAGTTAAAAACCGCCCGCAGCCAGTTCGGCAGCAGGGTGCCGCCCTGCAGCAGCCGCCAGAGGGCGCCTTGCAATTCGACGATTTCCGCCTTGGAGCAGGGATAGTTGAGCACAAGGTCCGCGCGGCGCGCCTGCGGCTCCACAAAACGCTGGTGCATGGGTGCGACGGTCCCGCGAAACTGCCGGCGCACCGCCGTGGCGCTCCGGTTGCGTTCGACGGTGTCTCGCGCCACCCGCCGGCGCAGCCGCTCCTTTTCCGCACAGCGGAGAAAGATCCGCAGCTGAAACAGCCGCCGGATTTCCGGCCGATGCAGCAGCCACAAACCATCCACCAACACCACCGGCTGCGGATGCATGAGGCTTCCCTCCGGCTGCCGGCAGTGGGTGCGAAAATCATAGTTCGGGACCCGGGCCGCCCGCCCCGCGAGCATGTTTTCCAGGGTGTCCTGAAAATTCGTCCAATCGAGGGCCGCGGGATGATCGTAGTTGAGCTGTTCGCGCCGCGACGGCGGCAGATGGGACCGGTCCCGATAAAAGCAGTCCTGGGTCAGGCGTCCGGCCCTTTCGCCCAGCAGGCGTTGCAGCTGGTCCGCCAGCCAGGTTTTGCCCGACGCGCTGCCGCCGGCGATGGCCACCAACCGGGCTGGGCCATGTTCGTTCATGGCGCCCTCCCCTCGCTGGCGACCGCGGTCAGCCGCTGAAACAAATCCTCCAGTCCGTCGATGTAACGGGGAAAACTGAAACGCTCCCTGACGAGAGCCCGGCCTTGTTCGCCGAGACGCCTGGCCAGTGCACGATCGCCGAGCAACCGTTCCACCCGGAGCGCGAATCCCTTCCGGTCCATCCAGGGCGCCAGCAGGCCGTTGACCCCGTCGTCCAGCCATTCCCGCACCCCGCCGACATCGAAGGCGACCACCGGCAGGCCATGGTGCAACGCCTCGAGGCCGGACAGGCCGAACGGTTCGGGCCACACCGAGCTGAAAACGGCCAGCGTGGCGGTGCGGTAATACTCCGCGACCTCGGCGGCCGGCACATAGCCGGCGAACTGCACGCGGTCGGCGAGACCCAGCCGGCGGCTCAAGGTTTCGCAATAGGCGCGGTGGTGGCCGTCGCCGAGAATGATGCATTCGAACGGCACCCGCACGTGCGCGAGCGATTCCAGCAGCACGTCGACGCCCTTGCCGCGCACGATCTGGCCGGCGAAGATCAGACGGGGGTCCGCCACCGGCCCGGCTAAAGCCACGACGGCTTCCGCCGGCGCCGGGCGGCCGGGCACCGGGGAATGAATCTCGATCTGTTCCGGCGGGAAGCCGTTCCGGCGCAGTTCCTCGCGCATGTATTCGCTTGCCACGACGAGGCGGGCGAAGCGCCGGTGCAGTTCGAGTTCATGCTTTTTCTCAAAGTAACGCCCGAGCTCCACCGACCAGCCGCCGGCGGAGCGCTGCACCATTCCCCCGCACGGGAAAAGACAGGCCGCCGACAGCGGCCGCGTGCAGGCCTGGCGGCTCCAGGGGGAATAGCGGCAGCCCCGCAGACAAAACAAATGGTGATCATGGACCATGCGCACGACCGGCAGGGCGCTCTGCGCGAGGGCCGCCGTGGTTGCGATCCCGGGCGAGTTGTGCAGGAAAACCGCCGCGGGCCGGAAGTGGCGGAGCGCCACCTGCGCCATGATCGGGCCGGCGGGAAAGCGCAGGGGAAAGAGTTCACGCCACTGCTCCTCGCTCTTGCCGGTGGGGGCGCCATGCACCAACGCCAGTTCATGGCCGCGCTCGCGGAGAGCGGTGGCCACCTCAAACAGGTTGGCCTCCGCCCCCGCCCAGGCACCCAGATGATCATGGACGAAGAGGAGCTTCATCGCGGTGAATCGTTGGCTTGCATTGCGTCGCAACCTTAGCCGCAGTCCGCTTTGCCCCGTAGTGGGTCATGACCCACAATGCCGGCAATTTGGGCCTACGGAGTTGCTCCGCCTCGCCCACGGGAGATTCCCCGTAGTCCCACTCAGGCGTCCGCGGGACCGTAAACGCTGTCGCGCAGCGCGCCGGGGCACAAAGACCCCGGCGAAAATTGCCTAAGCGGGCTCGGCCGCCCGGCGCGGGCGCGCCCGCGCAAAGCCCTTTTCGTAGGCGTAGCTGATGAGTTCGGCGCTGGTGCGCAGGCCGAGCTTGGCCATGATCCGGCAGCGATGGTTGCGCACCGTCAGCTCGCTGAGGTTGAGGGCGGAGGCAATTTCATCGTTGGGCAGGCCCTGGCCGAAGAGACGGAGCAGGTTCTGCTCGCGCTCCGACAGAATCTTGTCGAACGCCGCGGGATCCTTGCGCAGCGATGTCCACGTGGTGATCGCCGTCGGGGAAAAATACCGCTCGCCCGCCAGAATCCCGCGAATGGCCGCGGCAAGCTGCTCGGAGGTGTGGCCGGCCTTGTCGACAAAACCGTGGAGCCGTGAACCGAGCACCCGGTAAATCGTGAATTCATCCATGTAACCGGAGAGGCCGAGGATCCGGACCTTCGGCGAGGCGGCGATCAGTTCATCGACCAGGTCCAGGCCGTCGCGATCCGGCAGGGCCAGATCGAGGATGATGACATCGGGTTTTTCGCGCCGGCAGAGTTTCAGCCCCGAGGCCGCGTCGCCCGCGCCCACCGTCACCACTCCCTTCACCGCCTCCCGGCAAGCCCGCATCAGCAGATCCCGCATCAACGCGTGATCTTCGATTACGGCGATCTTCATTATGCTTTTCACAGTGGTTGGTGCCGCCCGCTGGTGCGACCGCTGGTGTTTATTCATCAAAACCATCCTTTGACCGACTGAAGTCAACCCTTAGGATTTGGGGTAATTTCCCCCCTCGAAGTAGATGTCTACCCATTCTCCTTTGCCGCCGCCTCATCCTCCCACCCGCCGGGCGCCGGAAACGACGAACTCACCGGGATTTTCAGAAACCGTCCCCGGACCCGCCCGACAAAACCAGCCGCCGGCGGCCTTGGTGACCGGCCTAGTCGCCGGTCTTTTGACGACGGGCTGGATTTACGCGCGGGTGTTTCTCTTTGCCGATGCCTCCCCCCCGCTTACGTATGCCCTGCCGCTGATGGTGTGCCTTTGGACGCAACGGCGCTGGCATCTTTGGGGGATGGCGGCGATCTTTCTCGCCGGAACCCTCTTCCAGGCCGTCCGCGCCAGCGCGGCGGGGAGTGCGCTGCCGCAACCGCCGTTTTATTTCTTCATCACCGGCTGCAATATCCTCATTGACGCCGGGATCATCCACCTGGTGTTGCATTTTCAGCGCCGGCAGGCGCGCCATGCGGCGGTGATCGCCGAGAAAAATGCCGAACTGGAGGCCCGGGCCGAGGTCTTGGCGCGGCAAAACGAGGCCGTCGGGTCGCAGTCGGCGACCCTGACCCGGCAAAACGAGAAGATCGAAGCCCAGGCCGAGAAACTCGCCCGGAAGAACAGCGAACTGCTCGGCGCCAACGACCGGCTCCGCGTCCGCGACGAACTGCTGCAGGAACTCCTCCAACTGGCGCGGAGCACGGCGCCGGAAGACGCCGCCCTCGCCACCGCTTGCCAGCATGCGCTGCGCATCATCGGGCCGCCCGCGGACAGCATCGCCCTGCTGGATTTGGATGGGCCGGCACACCTAAAACTCTCCGCCCAGGCCGGACTGGAGGGCCGGCCGCCGTTGCCGGAACAGTGGCCGTTGCCGGAGTCGATCGCCCGCCTCGTGCTCCGCGATGACAAGACCGTCTGCGTGCCGGACCTGCACGTCCAGCCGGATTCCGCCGCCCCGTTCACGCCGAAGGATGCGGTGCGCTCCCTCCTGGGCACCCCGCTGCGCGTGGAGCAAAATTGCGTGGGCATTCTCGTCGTCTGCAGCCGCGACAGCGGACCATGGACCGAGGCCCAGGTCCAACTGCTCGAATGGATCGCAGCCAAATGCGGCCACATCATGGAATGCATCCGCTGGCGCCGGGCCCTCACCGCGCGCACCGAGGAACTGCACGCGGCCAACCGCGCGAAGGACGATTTTCTCGCCATGCTGTCGCATGAGCTGCGCACGCCGCTGACCCCGGCCCTCGCCGCGGCCGGCCTGCTGGCGCAGGACCACCGGCTCCCGCCCGACGTGCGCGAGGACCTGGCGATGATCCGCAGCAACATCACCATCCAGAGCCGGCTGATCGACGATCTGCTGGATCTGACCCGGATCGAACGGGGCAAGCTGGACTTCAATCGCCAGCCCTTCGCGCTGGCGCCCCTGCTGCGGGATGCGGCGGCCATTGTCATGCCCGACCTCGACGCCCGCGAGCAACTCCTCTCGGTCCAGGCCGAGATGCCCAAGGACTGCCACATCATGGGCGACGCGGCCCGCATCCAGCAGGTGTTCTGGAATCTGCTCCAGAATGCGATCAAGTTCAGCCCGCCCCAAAGCCACATCATCTTCGCCGCCCGGCTCCAACCCGGGTGCACTTCCCACGTGGCGATCACCGTGGACGATGAGGGGCCGGGCATCCCGCCGGCGGAGGTCGACCGGGTTTTCAAGCCCTTCGTGCAAATCCGCCATCGGGGCCGCGGGGGGCGCGAGGCCGGCCTCGGCCTCGGCCTGGCCATCGCCAAGGTCATCGTCGAACAGCACGGCGGCCGCATTGCCGTCAGCCCCAACCCGCGCGGGCGCGGCACCCGCTTCACTGTCGACCTGCCCATCTCCACCGTCGCGGAACCGCCGGACGAAGCGTCCGCGACGGCCCGCCCCGACCGCTCGTCCCGCTCTCCCCGCGATCCTGGCGCGCGCATTCTGCTCGTCGAGGATCACTACGACACCGGCCGGGTGATCGTCCGCCTGCTCCAGGGCGCCGGGCACGACGTGAGCCTGGCGCGCGATGCCGCCGACGCCCTGCGCCAGTTCACCCGCGAAAAATTCGATCTTGTCGTGTCCGACCTCGGCCTGCCCGACGAGAGCGGCCTGGTGTTGATGAAGAAGCTGCGCGAACTGCGGCCCGATCTGCCCGGCCTGTGCATGAGCGGCTACGGCATGGAAAGCGACCTCGACGCGTGCCGGGAAGTCGGATTCAGCGAACACCTGACCAAGCCCGTCGAAGTGCAGCGGCTGCTCGATGCCATCAAGCGGATCGTCAACCGGCCTGCCCGCGTGCCCAGCAATTAACCCTCGCCGCGCATGGCCAGAATCATTCCCCGCCGCCGTCCCGCCGCCTCGTCCGCCGACCGAAGCAGCCAGTGGCTGGCCGCCATCATCGATTCTTCCGACGACGCAATTGTCAGCAAGGATCTCCAAGGCGTCATTCACAGCTGGAACGAGGGCGCCCGGCGGCTGTTCGGCTACGACGCGGCGGAGATTATCGGCCAGTCGGTGACCATCCTGATTCCGGCGGACCGGCAGGACGAGGAAACCGAAATCCTCGGCCGCATCCGCCGCGGTGAAAAGGTCGATCATCACGAAACCATCCGCCGCCGGAAGGACGGCACGCTGGTCGAGGTCTCCCTGACCGTATCCCCGATCAAGGACGCCAGCGGCCGCATCATCGGAGCCTCGAAGATCGCGCGCGACCTCACCGATCGGAAAGCGGTTGAGAGGATCATGCGCCAGGGCAATGAGCGGTTCCGCCTGCTGGCCAACCACGCGCCCGTGGGAATCTTCCTCTCCAACCGGGCCGGCGAGTGCGTGTTCGTCAACGAATGCTGGTGCGCCCTGTCCGGCCTCACCTTCGCCCAAGCCTTGGACGCGGGGTGGACCCAGGCGCTGCATCCCGCGGATCGCGAACGGGTGCTGGCCGACTGGCGGCAGGCCGTGGCCGCCGGACGGGCCTCCGCCGCGGAATTCCGTTTCCTCCGGCCGGACGGGACCATCGTCTGGCTGCAGGGCAACGCCGTCCCCTTCCAGGACGGCGACCGCTTCCAAGGTTATCTCGGCAGTTGCCAGGATGTGACCCGGCGCAAGCAAGCGGAGTTGCAGGCGGCCTTCCTGCAGGGCCTCACCGACCGGCTCGCGGGCGTGACCGGCTCCACCCGCATCAAGGAAATCACCCAGCACGCGCTCGGCGAGCATCTCAGCGCGGACCGGTGTTGCTTTGTGGAGATCAATGCGGGCGGGGACACGGCGACCCTCGATCGGGACTGGCACCGGCCGGATCTGGCGAGCCTGGCCGGACGCTACCGGCTGGCCGAGCCGGGGCGGCCGGGATGGCACGACCAGCTCGCGCTCCCGCGGCAGCAAATTGCCGACGTCAATGCCCTCGCCGCGCCGCTGGAAGTCCGCGCGGCCCTGGCCGGGCACCAGATCCGATCCGTGGCGAGCACCGCCTTCCGGCAGGACGGCCGCTGGGCGTTCACCTTGGCGGCGACGAGCCGGCGCCCGCGGCGGTGGAACTCCGAGGAGCTGGACCTGTTGGAAAATGTCGCCGCCCGCATCTCGCCCGCAATCCAACGGGCCCGGGCCATCGACGCGCTCCGGGAAAGCGAGCAGCTCTATCGCGCGATCGGGGAATCGATCGACTACGGCAGCTGGGTCTGCGACGCGGAGGGACGCAATCTCTATGCCAGCGATTCCTTCCTCCGGCTGGTCGGCCTGACCCCCGCCCAATGCGCCGGCTTCAACTGGGTGACCCTGCTTCCTCCCGAGGAACGGGAAGCCACGACGGCGGCGTGGCTCGAGTGCGTCCGCACCGGGAAAATCTGGGAACGCGAACATCGTTTCAAGGGGGTCGACGGCCAGTGGCACTACGTTCTCGCCCGCGGCGTGCCGATCCGCGACCCGCGCGGCCGGATCACGCGCTGGGCCGGTCTCAACCTCGACATTTCCGACCGCAAGCGCGCCGAAAACAATGAGCGCTTCCTCGGCCAGCTCGTCTGCCAGCTCGGCCTGCTCACGGAGCCCGGCGAAATCCTGCGCATCGCCGCGGCCGAAATCGGCCGCGAGCTGGGAGTGGACCGGTGCGGCTTGGTCGAACAGACCGCGCCGGAGGGCCGCGCCGTTTGTCTGTCCGACTGGACACCCGAGGGTGGTCCTGCGTCGCCGGCGGTCGAGCAGCTCGTCGGGGCGATTCCCTCCGAAGTCTGGGGGGCGCTGGCGAAGGGCCCCGTCGTGGCCGTCGCGGAGGCAACCCCGCCTCCCCCGGCCGGCGGGGAGCAGGCCGGCGGGCAAGTCTCCGCGGTCCTCCCCGCTTTTGCGGTGGCGCCGCTCAACCGCCATGTCAACTGGGTCGCCGCCCTCGTGGTCGGCTGCCGGGCCCCCCGCGCCTGGCGCCGGGACGAACTCGAGTTGCTCGAAAAAGCCGTGGCGCGGATCCGCCCGATCGTCGAACAGGCGCGCAGCGCCCGCGCCCTTCAGCTCAGCGAAAAACGGCACCGCGAGTTGCTCGCCTGCCTGCCGGTCGCCTGCTACACGCTCGACGCCGACAACCGGATCAACTTTTTCAACGATGCGGCCGCCGAACTCTGGGGCCGGCGGCCGGTCCTCCACGAGGAGCGCTGGTGCGGCTCGTGGGAAATGGCCGGACTTGACGGCAGCCCGATGCCCCTCGATCGCTGTCCGGCCGCGCAGGCCAGTCAGAACGGCCGGTCCGTGCGCGGCGAGGAGGCGTTCATCATCCGGCCCGACGGCACCCGCCGGTGGGTGGCGCCGTATCCGACGCCGCTCTTTGACGCCCACGGCCGCCGCGCCGGGCTGATCAATGTCCTCATCGACGTCACGGAGCAACGCGCCGCGCAGCAGGCGGAGGCGCAGCGGCTGCGCTCCCTGGAAGTCCTGAACCGCGCGGGCAACGCGCTGGTGGCCGAAC
>JAYVZM010000107.1:0-6094 GCA_043783345.1 Verrucomicrobiota bacterium | reverse complement strand
GCCATCCGCGCCGGTTTCACCCAAGGCATCCGTGCGCCCAGCAGCTTCAATTTGTGCTGGTCGAGATCGAGCAGGAAATATTCCCCCGGATTCTGGTCGGAGAAGGAATACCATAGCAGCCGCTTTTCATCGGCGCTGGCCCCGGCCAGCAGATTGACCGTCTCCGGCATGGCCCGGTCCACCGCCATCTGGTAGCCCGCATAATCCCGGTCCAACCATTTCACCCGCGACGTCTCCGTGAAGTAGCGGATGCCCACCAGCGTCTGCTTCCGGCGGGAAAAGATCGTGGACACCAAGCCGACGCCCGCCGCATCGGCAATGCCCTCGGGCACCATGTCGTAGACGGGATCGGAGAGCAGCGGTTCGCCCATCGCCCCGCTGGCCGGATCGAGCGGAAAGACCGCCCAGCGCCTTTCCGGATTGAGCGCCGCGACAAAGATCCGGTCCCCGGCGGCATCAAAGCCCAGCGGACGGACGCCGCCGTGCCGGTTCGCCAAGGGCAGGATCGTCCGCCAGGGCGCCGAAGCGTTCTCGCGATAGATCGCACCGGACAGATCGCCGTGGCTTAGCACCCCGAACCGGGCCACCCCGCCATAGTCCAGGCCCCAGCGGGCGACCTCCCCGGGATTTTTGAGTTCCGGGCGCGCCTGGCCGGTCAGGGTGTCGACCTTCATGATGTCCGGCCGGTTGTAGCTGCCCCCCGTCGTCTCATGCCGGTCAAGCATCAGGATGGTCGCATCCTTGTCGTAATAGGTGTGGATGGTCTCCCGGAGTGCGGACGCCATCGAATAGGAAATCGTGGTGCCCGCGGCGCCTCGCTCGACGCTGCCCACTTTTACCGTGCTGTCCTCATAGCCGCTGATCGGGACCGCCTGGCCTCCGTCGCAATTGACGGCGACCACGCCGTAAAACGCGTCCCACACCGTCGTGGTGACCACGAGCCGCTGGTCGCCCGCCCAGGCGAACGCGCTGACTTCCTTGCGGGCATCGTTCCTCACCGCGGCCTCGCCCATGTCCAGGCGGGACAGCTGTTTTGAATCGATCTCGGCAATGTGCAGGGTGGTGCGCCCGCCGAAATCGCGCAAAAAACCCAGCCGCTTGCCGTCCGGCGACAGCGAAGCCCGGTTGGTCACGGGTTGACGCGCGAAATCCTCGATGGGCAGGCGCTCGATCGCGGACGACGGGGACCAGCCGGCCGTGAGGACCAGCGCAAAAAAACCGGGCAGCAGTCGACGGGGTGTTCTCATTTCAAGGTCGGTGAAACAGGTAAACCAGCCTCACTGGCTGCACGCAAAATGATTTTCTCCTGTAAGCCGGCCGGCGGACGTTTCCTTGTAGGAGCCTGCTTGCAGGCGATTACGGCCCGGCGGGCACCTCCTGCAACCGTTCCAGCAACTCCCGCGCCGGCGCGAAATCCGGCGCGAGCCGCACCGCCTCGGCGCAATGCCGCTTCGCCTCGTCCCAGCGCTGCTGCAGCGCCAAAGCGCGGGCGAGGTTGTAATGCGCCACCGCATAGTCCGGCTGCAGCCGCAGCGCCGCCTCATACTGGGGCACCGCCTGCCCGAGCCGGCCGAGCTGGGCGAGCATGATGCCCAGGTTGCAGCGCGCCGCCGGCAGGTCCGGCCGGAGCCGCACCGCCTCCTGCAACAGGCGAAGCGCCTCCTCCGCCCTCCCCGCCTGCGCCAGCAGAATGCCGAGATTCAGCCGGGCCTCCACGTGCCGGAGGTCCAGGCGGATCGCCTCGGTGTAGTGCGCGATGGCTTCATCCATCCGTCCCAGCGACCCCAGCGCGAGCGCCAGGTTGAAATGCGCGTCCGTCATCTTCGGATCGAGCTTCAACGCCGCCTCGTAGACGGCGATGGCCTCCGGCAGTCGCTCCTGCTTCGCCCGCAATTCACCCTGACTCTCGATCGCCTCGACCATCTCGGGGTCTCCGGCCAGCGCGGCTTTCAGGTGAGCCTCCGCCTCCGCCAGCCGGCCCAGCTTGAGCAGCACCGCAGCCAGGCCGGCCTGCGCCGCGCCAAAACCCGGGGCAATCCGCAGCGCCATGGCGTGCTGCGTTGCCGCTTCCTCCAGCCGGTTGAGTTTGTCCAGCGTCAGCCCCAGGTTATAGTAGGTGTGCGAAAAACCCGGCCCCAGCCGCTGGGACGTCTCAAAGTGCCGCAGCGCCTCCGCGTAGTCCCGCCGCTTGTAGTAAGCCGACCCCAGGCCCGACTGCGCCCGCGCATTGCCCGGATATTCGGCGCTGGTCGCGGTCCACACGGCAAGTTCGTCCCGGTATTCCTCGTTCCGATGCAGCGTGAACGCGCCCAAGACCCAGGCCAGCGGCAGGCTCGCCGCGACGGCCCGCCGTCCACCCAGTGCATGCAGCCCGAGCACGGCCAGCACGATGACCGCCGCGAGCGGCAGATACATCCGGTGCTCGGCGATGGTCTGCGTGACCAGCGGCACGAAACTCGAACTGGGAGCAAGAATCACAAAGAACCATGCCCCCAGGAAACCCAAAGCCGGTTTGCGCCGGAGGGCAACCAGCATGCCGAGCAGCAGCGCGACGACGACCAGCGCCTGCCACCAGACCTCGCCGAGGTGCCGCACCACCGCCCACCCGTAATCGAGCACCAGCGGATGCGGCCAGAAGCACAGTTTCAGATAGATCGTCAGCGCCCGGCACTGGGTCAGGAGGTATTCCCACGAACTCACGCCAAGCCCGAATCCCACGGTGCCGGCCCGCTGCTCGCTGTGCAGCATCAGCGCGGCGAGCAGCCCCCACGTCGCGGCCAGTGCGACATAAAATATTTTCCACCGCCGCCAAGCCGCGGCGAACGTGCCCGCCACGAAACGTCCGGTCATACAGCAGCACCATCAACGGCGCCGTCGCCACGATTTCCTTGCTCGCCATGCCCAGCAGGCAGGCAACCACCGCGCAAACCTGCCAGGCGCGCTCGGAAAAACTGTAGCGGCGGTCTGCGACCGCCGTCTGGTTCGAACTCGGCGCTCGCAGAGCGCCGCTACAGGAAACCTCCACCGCCCGGATGAAGCAATAAAGCGTCAGGAGGTAGAACAGCCCGCCCATGATCTCGTTGCGCTGCACCACGCAGACCACCGACTCGGTCAGCAGCGGATGCACCGTCCACAACAGTGCGCTGACAAACGCCAGGAACTCCGCGTCTTCAGGTTGTAGGAGCGGCTTTTTGCCGCGATTCTCGCAAGCATCGCGGCATAAAGCCGCTCCTACAGTTTCCAGTCGCAACGTTCGCCGCAGCACGCCCCACAACGTCAGCGTGGCGAGGATGTGCAGCGCGAGGTTCATCAGGTGATAGCCCCTCACCTCCACGCCACCGAGGGCATAGTTGACCGCCAGCGAGAGATTCACCAGCGGGCGGCCCGTCACGCCCGCGCCGTCCGTCGGCGGACTCAACGCCTCCCATGGCGGCCACAAATGGCGGATCGTCTTGTTGCCGAGAATCGCTGGCGTGTCATCGAACAGGAACGGCGCGTCCAAACTGTTCTGGTAGGCGGCCAGACCGGCCAGCACCAGCGCCAGCCCGGCGAGGAAGATCGTCCGGTTATTTTTCATTCGTCGTCGACGATCCAAAAACAGGCATCGATTTGCCCGCGAATCACACGAATGGACACAAATCTCCGGACGTGAAGAGGCGAGTTCACACTGACAGAAGCGAACCGGTATTCAGCAGGGTGCCTCCTTCCGGGATTGATCGTCATTGGCGTCGATTCGCTTGATTCGCGGGCGAATGAACTGTTCCGGTCACTCATTCAACCGCCGGAGGAATTCCTTCTCATCGACCACCGGCACGCCCAGCTCTCTCGCCTGGTCGAGTTTCGAGCCCGCCTCGGCCCCCGCCAGCACATAGCTCGTCTTCTTGCTGACGCTGCCCGACACCTTGCCGCCGGCCGCCAGGATTTTCTGCTCCGCCTCCTCGCGCTTCAGCGTCGGCAGCGTGCCCGTGAGCACAAAGGTCTTCCCGGTGAACACCCCGGCAGTGACCACCGCGCCTTGCGGATCGATGCCCAGCTTGCGAAGTTTCACCAGCAAGCGTCTGCCCGGTGTGCTCGCGAAAAATTCCCGCACGCTGGCGGCCACGGCTGGACCCACGTCGGTCGGCACGTCGGCCAGCGGACCGGCGTCCAGCGCGGCGATCTCGGCGTCCAGGCGGGCGCAAAGCTCCTTGCGGCGGGCCTTGTCCTCCTCCGACTTGGGCGGGTTCTTGCGGGAATTGGGGGCCTGGAGTTCCCGCTCGGCGAGCCGGTCGGCTTTCTGCAACACCGCGCGCAGCAGCGCCGAGTCCGCCAGTTCGGCGAAATTCCGGTGGCGCCGGCCGAGCGCGCGGGCCGTGGACTCGCCGACATCGGGCACACTCAGCGCGTAGAGCCATTTCTCGAGCGGCAGCGCGCGCGCTGCCTCGCGGGCGATGACAACCTTCGTCGCGTTCTTCTCGCCAAAAACGCGCGGCTCGTCGGCCGTGCCGAGATTGAGCGTGGCGAGGGTTTCCAACGGCACGTCGTAGAGGTCCGGCGGATCCTGCACGAGGTCGAGGTCGACGAGCTTCGCCGCTACCACGCCGCCGACGCCGTCGATCGCGAGCGCCCGCCGGCTGCAAAAGAATCCCAGGCGGCCGGCGCGCTGGGCGCGGCAGTCGTAGTTCTGGCATTTCCACGCCACGCCCTGCGCCTCCTCGTCGGCGATTTCGAGCCGGGCGATCTTGCCGCCGCACACCGGGCATTTGCCGCCGACGGCGGCGCTAAGCTCGAACTCCTTGGCGCCCTTCGGCCGCTCCTCGGGGAACGACCGGAGCACGGCCGGGATGACCTCGCCGGCCTTCTCGATCTCGACGAGGTCGCCCACGCGGATGTCCTTGCGGCGGATCTCGTCCTCGTTGTGCAGCGTGGCGCGGGCGATGGTGCTGCCGGCGAGGAGCACCGGCTCCAGCTCGGCCACCGGGCTGAGGATGCCCGTCTTCCCGACCTGGATGGTGATGGCGTTGAGCCGGGTGCGGGCGGTGTCGGGCTTGTATTTGTAGGCGATGGCCCAGCGCGGCGCCTTGGTGGTCGTCTCCGCCTCGCGCTGCTGGTCGAAGTCGTCGAGCTTCACCACGGCGCCGTCGGTGCCGTAGGCGAAGGAGCGCCGGAGCCGGTCGAGTTCGCCGATGGCCGCCCAAGCCTCGTCGATGCCGTGCACTTGCCAGATGCGCTCCACGACCGGGAGCTTCCAGGCGCGCAGTTGGTCGTGGAGCTCGGTCTGCGAGCGCACGACGGCCGGCGCGCAGAAACCGAGACCGTAGAGGACGATCTCCAGCTTGCGGCGGGCGACCTCGGCAGTGTCGAGCTGTTTGATGGTGCCGGCGGCGAGATTGCGCGGGTTGGCGTAAAGCTCCTCGCCGGCGGCGGCACGCTCGGCGTTGATCCGCTCGAACTCGGCCGCGGTCAGATAGATTTCACCGCGGATCTCGACGGCGTCCGGCGCATGGCGGCCGCCCTTCAGTTCGCGGGGCAACGAGGCGATGGTGAGGACGTTTGCCGTGATGTCGTCGCCCTTCTCCCCGTCGCCGCGCGTGACGGCGCGCACGAAACGACCGTGCTCGTAGGTCAGGCTGACGGCGAGGCCATCGATCTTGGGCTCGACCGTGTAGCGCAGGTCGTCCGCGCCGAGCAGTTTGGTCAGCCGCGTGTGGAAGGCGCGCAGCTCGGTTTCGTTGTAGGTGTTGTCGAGGCTCAGCATTTTCTGCCGATGAGCCACCTGCAAGAAGCCCTGTGCGCGGTCGTCGCCGACGCGCTGCGTGGGGGATCCGGCGCTGGCGAACTGCGGGAACTGCGTCTCGAGATCGGCCAGCTCGCGCTTCAGCGCGTCGTATTCGAAATCGGTGATCTCCGGCTTGGCCTGCCGGTGATACAGTTCGTCGTGATGACTCACCTGCTTGCGCAGGTCGGCAATGCGTTTCTTGGCCTCGGTCGGGGTCATGTCGGTGGATTAGGCACGGGTTCCCGCGAAATTTCAACCCGGGGCTTTGCCAAACGATTCAGCCGGAGTTTTCCGCGGATTACCCGGTGAGCGCGGATAGCTGAAAGTAGTGCGGCG
>JAYVZM010000106.1:0-6131 GCA_043783345.1 Verrucomicrobiota bacterium | reverse complement strand
CGTTCTTGGGGCGAATATTGCGAGCCGGGCGGTCAACGCGGAAATATCGGTCGTTGCCGGTCTTGTCCCGAAGCGGCCCGTGGCTCGTGGTCTTGTGGCCTTGCACGCCAATGGCAATGCGGAGCGACATGTCCAGCTGGCAAAAGCCAATGTCGTCGCAACCAGGCAACTCGCCGTCTTTTTCCTCCAAGCGACGGACTGCGGCTATCACTTCAGGGACAATCGGACTTTCGCCCGGCGCCCACGACAGCTCCCTCATCGAGCGGACCACGACAAATCGGCAACGGGGCAGAAATTTGAACCGGGGTAGAAATCCGAACCGACCAGGCAGAAGTAGCATCGCAGCGTTGTTCAGCCTTATGATGAACTCGCCTTGCGCGTCGTCCCGATTGTCGGTTGGACGCGCCTTGAACGGGATGCTGGCGATGCGGTTCGGCATCGGGGACGAGTTCAGCTGCATCAACCGGATATCCCCCGCAAAGGCGGGCTTGATCGTGGAGCCGCACGCGTTGGTCCCGGTGAATGACTCGGCGAGGCGGGCATTCAGGTCCGCAATCTTCGACGGGGCATCCTTCATCGCGCGATGCCGTTGCTCGATCGGTTGATCGCACTCAAACTTCAATTCGTCCAGCACGGCCGCCAGAACCTGTGTCTCGGTCAGCGCTCGATGCTTCGCGTGGTCGGCCGAGAAATCCGCAACTCGCACCGGCGCGCCCGCCAAGGCCAGTGCCCGCCGGTCAAAGTAGGCATAAATGTTCCCGATCCTGGCCAAACCAACGCGAAAGGGCGAGGCAACGGAGACGAGCGAGTAATCCTCGTCCAGGCCTTCGGAGTCGTTCATTATTGCCAACTGAGCCGGAGTCAGGAGCGTCAACCAGAGTTCAACCTCGGTTCCCGGCGACTCTGCAATCGTTGCCGGCAAGGCGCCGTAGGCGGCCAGCCACGCGGCGTAGATGCTGTCCACGCCGACAATCCAGCCTTTGAGTGCGATGATGGCGTCATGGTCCTTGCCGCTGAATTTTTCCTCAAGGCGGCCCGGACAGGCATTTGAGCCGACGGCCAGGATCGCATGACGCCGGTTCAGCGCGGCGAGACCGTGTGCGGCCAGGAATTCGTCAATCGATTGTTCACCCCCGCCGGTGTGGATGAGCAGGACCGGCGACGAGGAGGATGCACGGACGGGTGCGACCGAGCCGGCAAGATACAGGAATGAAGTCTCCGGTCGGCGCCCCGGGTAGTCCAACGGAACGTGCTGCGCGCCGGGATAGTCGCGCGCGCGCCGGGCGTTTGGCCCCAGGATGCCCGTTGCAGAACTCAGCGCTTCCGTTGACATAAAATTAAGTCGCCCGCACCGGTTTTATCCCTGACGGCAACAACGCGGATCGCCCGGGCACGTTGGAAGATCGATCGCGGTCGTCACCATGCCCGAAAGGCAAACCTCCGATCCGCCCCCTGTCAACGGGCGAGCCTCCGGCGCGTCTGCTTTGCCAGGCGCGCCGGCGCCCGGCAGCGGCCGCATTGTCGCCCGGGAGGTCACGGCTTACGCCCGCGCCGCCGCGACCTCCTCCATCCGGGACACGAGCACCTCGACGGACAGCTGGCGTTTGGCTGTGCCCCGGTAGGTTCCTTTGAGGGGCGAGACATCGGAGTAGTCGCGGCCGACCGCGACCTTGACGTAGTGCCCGTCGGCCGGGCGGGCGTTGGTGGGGTCGAGTCCGCACCAGCCGTGCGCGGGCAAATACACCTCGACCCAGGCATGGCTCGCCTGCGCACCCTTGAGCTGGTCGGCGGGGCCGTTGTAGAGATAGCCGCTGACGTAGCGCGCGGGGATTTTCAGGGCACGGCACAGGCCGATCATCACGTGGGCGAAATCCTGGCAGACCCCGGCGCGGGCCTGCAGCACCTCGCGCATGTGGGTGTGGGCGTGGGTGACAGCGGGCTGGTAGCGAAACTCTCGGTGGATGTGGCGCATGATAGCCTGAGCCGCCTGCCAGGTGTCCGGGTGGCCGGCGGTGACATCGAGCGCGAGCCGCCACAACTCGGGGCTGACCGCCACGTAGGTGCTCGACTGCAGGAAATCGTAGCAGCGGTCGATCCGGGCGCAGGCGCCGATTTCACTCAGGGGCGCGGGCGTGGCGGCGGGGGCGAGGGGCGGCTCGTCGCCGGTGCTGACGGTCGAGGTGGCCTCGACGACCAGCTCGGTGTGCGGCTCGGTGATGTCGAACAGGTGGACGTAGTTGAAATAGAAATCGAGGTAGTGCGACAGCCTGGTCGTCGGCAGGATCTTCAGGAGAAAGCTGTGGCAGACCTGGGCATCGGTGGTGACCGGCTGGAGACGCGCTTCGTTGAAGCTTTCCCGCACGGTGGCCGCATACTTGAAGCGGGTGCGGTGGAGGAGGTGCAGTTTCATGCGGGCGGCAGTGGGCAGGGGAGACGGAGGCGACCAGTTCACCGCCGGCCGGCCTGTTGCTGCTGTTCCTCCTGCTGGCGAAGCTCATGTTCCCCGGAGAGATGAAGGGGTTGGAAAATGTAGACCTGGAACAATGCCTCGCCGATGGCGTTCAACTTGGCCTGCGCCACATCGATGTAAGTGTGGAGGCCGATGGCAAAAATATCGTCGGCGGTGCTGAACTGCAGCTCGGCGAGCAGCCGGCCCGCGAGTTTCTCGGCGTCGTTGCAGAAGCGGCCGTCGGCCACGCCGGAGATGCGGCGCAGCGCGGTGTCGAGGTGCCGCACGCAGAAGCGGACCGAGCGCGGGAAATCGTCCGAGAGGAGCAGGAACTCGGCGACGAGCGCGGGTTGCACCTCGGCGCCGTGCAGCGCCTTGTAGGCGTCCCACGCGCTGCAGGAGCGGAGCACGGCGGCCCAGCCGAGCGCATCCGCCTGGTTGGGCCCGGCGGGCGCGCCGCGCGCCGGCAGGGAGGCGTGGCGCACGTCGAGGATGCGCGAGGTCTTGTCGGCGCGCTCGAGGTAGCGCCCGGCGTGGGTGAAGAACCAGCCCTCGTTGCGGACGACCGTGGCGTCGGTCAGGCCCTGGAGGAGCAGCGAGCCGTTCTTGATGGTGAGAAAAAAATCCGAGGGGCTTTCGCGCCAGAGCTGCGCGGCGCGGGGCGAGTAAAGGAAGAGATAGAGCCGGTTGACCTCCTCCCACAGCTCGGCGGTGATCTGGTCGCGCACCATACGGGCGTTTTCCCGCGCCTGGGCGATCGAGGAAATGATGGAATTCGGATTCTCCGCCTGGAAAACGAGGAACTGGGTCACGGTCCGGCCGGTGGCGCGGGGATGCAGCTTGCGGAAGAGTTCCTCATCCCCCGAACTCTGGACGACGGGAATCCAATGGGCATCGAGGGCGTGGTCGTCGAGATTGCGGAAATCGAGCAGGAGCTGGAGATTCACGTCCACGAGGCGCGCGATGCTCTCGGCGCGCTCGATGTAGCGGCTCATCCAGAAGAGGCTGTTGGCAACGCGGCTCAGCATGAGGAAAGGAGAAATGAACCGCGAAGGACGCGAAGAGCCGCGAAGGTCGGGCGGTTCATCGGCGACGTCTCCAGGTTCCTGGATTTCTTTGGTTTGATTGCATTGGTTTCGCGATACTTGGCGTGCTTCGCGGTTGAATAATAAGTCTCAGTGGTTGCCGTAGAGCACCCAGGTTTCCTTGCTGCCGCCGCCTTGGGAGGAGTTGACCACGAGAGAGCCCTTGCGCAGCGCGACCCGCGTGAGCCCGCCGGGAATGACGACGGTCTTGTCGCCGTAGAGAATGAAGGGGCGCAGGTCGATATGCCGGCCGGCGAAGCCTTCGTCCTCGGAGTGCGTCGGATGGCGCGAGAGCGAAATCATGGGCTGGCCGATGTAGTTGCGGGGATCGGCCGCGATGCGGTGGCGGAACTCCTCGCGCTCCGCGGCGGTGGCGTGCGGGCCCATGAGCATGCCGTAGCCGCCGGCCTCGTTGGCGGCCTTGATCACGAGTTGGTCGAGGTTTTCGAGCATGTATTTCCTGTCGGCCTCCTCGCTCGCGAGGTAGGTCGGCACGTTCGGCAGCAGCGGCTCCTGGTCGAGGTAGTATTTGATGATGCGCGGGACGAAGTAATACATGACCTTGTCGTCCGCGACGCCGGTGCCGATGGAGTTGGCGAGCGAGACATTGCCGGCGCGGCAGGCGTTGACGAGGCCGGGCACGCCGAGCGCCGAGTCGCGGCGAAACACGGTCGGATCGAGAAAGTCGTCGTCGATGCGGCGATAGATGACGTGGACCGGCTGGAGGCCCTTGGTCGTGCGCATGTAGACGTGCTGGTCGCGCACGAGGAGATCGCGGCCCTCGACGATCTCGATGCCCATCTGGCGGGCGAGGTAGGTGTGCTCGAAGTAGGCGGAGTTGTAGGGGCCGGGGGTCAGCAGCACGACCGTCGGTTCGGCCACGCCGGCGGGTGCTGTGTGGTTGAGCACTTTGAGCAGTTCGGTCGGATAATTCTCCACCGGGCGCACGCCGCCGGCCTCGAAGATCTCGGGGAAGGTGCGTTTCAAGGCGCGGCGGTTCTCCAGCACATAACTGACCCCGGAGGGGCAGCGGGCGTTGTCCTCGAGCACAAGGTAGTTACCTTGGGCGTCGCGGATGATGTCGGTGCCGCAGATATGGATGTAGATGTCGCCCGGCACCTTCACGTTTACGAACTCGCGCCGGAAATGTTTCGCCGACATCACGTAGTGGGGCGGGATGGTGCCGTCGTTGAGGATGTGCTGCTCGTGGTAGATGTCGTGCAGAAAGAGGTTCAGCGCGGTGATGCGCTGCACGAGTCCCGCCTCGATCCGGTCCCATTCGTTGGCCGGGATGATGCGAGGCACCAGATCGAAGGGAAAGATCCGCTCGGCACCCTGCGAATCGCCATAGACGTTGAAGGTCACGCCCTGGCGCAGAAAGGCGAGGTCGACCGCGCGGCGCTTGGTCTCAAACTCCGCCGGGGTGACCGCCCCGAAATGCTTGAGAAAATGCCGGTAATGCGGCCGCACCGCCCCGTCGGCCCCGATCATCTCGTCAAAGAACTCCCCCGGGGCATACCGGCGGAATGCTCGGGGAAGCGCGGCGGACGCAGGGGTGGAGCGGGTGGAAGCCATGCAGGAGGGGATCGCCTCGAATAGCAGGCGGCGTGCTAGTCCGGAAATTTTCTTTGCGCCCCCCTTGCGATCCAGCGGTTTGTGGCAGCGGGCGGGCCCGAATTTTGCCATTTGCCAAGGGTGCGGGCGTAGTTTTCATTCGCTCCCTTCAATGTTCAGCTTCCTTCTCAAGAAACTCTCCGGCCGACACCACCGCAAATACGTCGAAAAATGCCGTCCCCTCGTCGCGCGCATCAACGAGTTCGACCGCCAGTTACAGTCGCTCACCGACGAGCAGCTCCGCGCCAAGACCGATGAGTTCCGCGCCCGCCTTCAAAAGGGCGAAACCCTCGACCAGATCCTGCCGGAGGCCTTTGCCACCGTGAAGGGCGCCGCTCGCCGGCTCGTCGGCCGCAAGGTGCTGGTCTGCGACCATGAGCTGACTTGGGACATGGTGCATTTCGACGTGCAGCTCATCGGCGGCATCTGCCTGCACGAGGGCCGCATCGCCGAGATGGCGACCGGCGAGGGCAAGACCCTCGTCGCCACCCTGCCGCTCTACCTCAACGCCCTCACCGGCAAGAACGCCCAGCTGGTCACGGTCAACGATTACCTCGCCCGCCGCGATTCCGAGTGGATGGGGCACCTTTATTCCTTCCTCGGCATCAGCGTCGGCTGCATCCAGCAGCAGATGCACTCGGAACTTCGCCGGGAGATGTATAACCGCGACATCACCTACGGCACCGCCTCCGAGTTCGGCTTTGACTACCTCCGCGACAACGGCATGGCCACGCGCAAGGAGGACCAGGTGCAGCGCGATTACTGGTTCTGTATCGTGGACGAAATCGACTCCATCCTCGTCGACGAGGCGCGCACGCCGCTCATTATTTCCGGCCCCGCGCAGATCGAGCGCGAGCAACCCTTCACCCGCCTGCGCCCGCCGGTGGATCAGCTGGTCAACGACCAGACCCGCCTCTGCAATCGCATCGTCTCCGACGCGAAGGAGCTGCTGGAAAAACCTGGCGCGACCGACGACGACCGCC
>JAYVZM010000105.1:0-6143 GCA_043783345.1 Verrucomicrobiota bacterium | reverse complement strand
TCCATGAAACTGCCGCCGTATTTGACGACGAAGATCGAGCCGCGAAAATCCTGGATGTAAGGCAGGGCTTCCAGCAGCACCTTGGCCTTGGCGATGATTTCAGCGATTTCCATGGATGGTTAAGAGCAAACCGGGAGCCGCGCCAGCCTACTGGTTCTCGTGCACCACCCGGGCCGGCGGGAAGCCGTTGAAGTAGGTGGCCGAAGCGTGGCTGTAGGCGCCGATGTTCACACTGTAGACAAAATCGTCCCGCTGCAGGTCCGGCAGGTTCTCGGCCATCGAGACGACGTCGAGCGCATCGCACGTCGGGCCGAACACGGAGCAGAGCGACGTCGGGCCCTTCTTGAACGACTTGATCGGATACTTGCAGTGATCGAAGATGACGCCCGAGTAGGTGTGATAGACGCCGTCGTTGATGTAATAGCTGGTTTTGCCGTCGCGCACGGCCTTGCCGATGATCTTTGAGACGGCGTAGCCGGCCGAGGCGACGAGGAACCGGCCGGGTTCCGCCAGCACCTGGATGTTTTTGGGAAAAAGGCGGTCGATCTCGGTGTTGATGATCTTGGCGAGTTCCTTCAGCGGCTTGACCGTGGCGTCGTAGGGCGCCGGGAAGCCGCCGCCGATGTCGAGCAGGTTCATCTTGGTGTAGCCGCGATCCTGCGCCTCCTTGAAGATGCCCGCGGTCAGGCTGAGCGCCTGGACGTAGTTCTCGAAATTGGTGGTCTGGCTGCCGACGTGAAAGCTGATGCCCTCGACCACCAACCCCTGCTTGTCGGCCTCGAGAATCAGGTCCACCGCCTCGCCAGGGGTCGCGCCGAACTTCGACGACAGCTCCACCATCGCGCCCGTGTTCGGCACCTTGAGCCGCAGCGCCAAGCCGGCGTTCGGCGCGTGCTGCTTGATCTTGAAGATCTCCTCGCGGTTGTCGAAAGTGACGAGCGGCTTGTAGCGGTTGAGTTTTTCCAGGGTCTCGGTCGGTTTCGTCGGGTTGGCGTAGATGATCTTGTCCCAGATCCAGTCCTGGCGCTTCTTCGCGGGCAGGTGCTTGATGTTCTCGTGAACGATCATGAACTCCGGCATCGAGGCGACGTCGAAGCTGGAACCCTCCTTGTAGAGCGTGCGGACGATGGCCGGATCGGAGTTGGCCTTGACGGCGAAGTAAACCTGCACGCGCGGCAGGTGTTTCCGGAAATCCCGGTAGTTTTTCCGCAGTTCGTCATGGTCGATGACGAACAGCGGCGTGCCGTGTTTCCTTGCGAGCTGCTGGAGCCGGGCCTGGGAGATCATGGCGCGGCCGTCACCCGGCGTCGGTCACGAGGAAGTTCTTGAACTGCCACGGATCCTTCCGGTCGAGGTCCGGCTGGTTGTGCCGGTCGAAGGTCGTGTCGCGGCCCTTGAACGGCGTCCAGTCTGACTTCTTGGAAATCCAGCGGCCCAGGTAGGGCTTCGCGATCCTGAGGATGAAATCGTGCGGCAACTCGTCGGGGACGCGGACGCCCTCCTGCGGATTTTGCATCATCCACATGGAGGCGGCGACCACGGAGATGGCGACCTGCATGGTGGTGGCGTTCTGGTGCGGCACGAGCCGGCGGGACTCCTCGATGCTGAGGTCGCTGCCGACCCACCACGAGTTGTAGTCATGGCCCATGATCAAAGCGCCGAGGATGTCGGAACCCGCGGTGATCTCATCATTCATGATGCGCTGGTTCTCGACGAGACGGTAGTTGTAGCCGCGCATTTCGTTGAGCGAGGCGATGGCCTCGTCGCACGGGCAGTAGGCGTAGTGCATCGTGGGCCGGTAAACGGCCTTGCCGTTCTTCCAGACGGTCAGCTTGTCGGAAATGGTGAACGCCTCGCCATGGCGCACCACCATGCCGAGGATGTTGTAATTCGGCACCCAGGAACGGACCCAGGTGTTGATGCCCATGCGCGCGAGACAGATTTGGTTGCCCGGCCCCTGTTTGTGCCGGAAGGCGTGCTGCGGAAGCGTTTTCTCGTGCGTGCCCCAGCCCATCTCGGAGGTCGTGGTGCCCTCCTCGCGGAAGCCCTCGATGCTCCAGGTGTTGACGAACTCGTCGACCTGTTTCGGCACGTTGGTGATCTGGGTGTCGCGCTCGCTGCAATGGATGACCTTGACGCCCAGTTCGCGGGCGAGCTGGTTGAACTGCCCGGTCGCGGTGAATTCGGCGATATTCTCCGCCGAACGACCCTTGCGTTTTTTGTCCGCGACCAGCTTTTTGCCGATATCGATCAGGCCCTGCTTGACGAAATGGGAGATGAGACCGGGGTTGGCGCCGTGTTCGATGACGGCGGTCGGGCCCTTGGTCTTCCACTTGGCGAGCATCCGGCGCAGGTTCATGTGGCGCCAATAAAGGGTTTTCTCCGTCGGGTGTTGGTTTGGACCCACGGCGTAGGGATCCCAGAGCTCGGTGGAGGTGTTGATATACATGACGCCGTGATCGCGGCACCACTGCAGGATCTCGAGGGCGTCGATGTTCCAGGCGAGATCGATGAGCAGGTCGCCGGAGCCGACGTGCTTGCCCAGCAGTGCGCCCATGTTGGACTCGGTGACGCGATCGCGGACGAAGCGCACGCCCTTGGCGGTCCACGGCTTCAGCTTCGACGAACGATCCTCGAAATCCATGATCGTGACATTCTTCGCGAGCACCTTGATGTGCTTGAAGAGAATGGGCAGGGTGCACTCGGCGACGGCGCCGTAGCCGACGAACAGGACTTTATTTTTGAATGTGAGCATGAATTCGGATCGTTGGTTTTTCTGCTGACCGGACCGCGAAACCCCGCGGCTGGTCATCGGAAAATTCGCCCAAAATGTGGCGGCGAATCGGCCGCCAGTGCAAGCGATTATTGAGTGCTGCGGTGGCGACGGTCGCGCCGCCGGGAGCCCACCCGGGCACCATCGCAAGTCATCTCCTCCGCGTGCCCGTCAGCTGAACACGCAAAATCACTCGCTCTTGTTGTAGTTCACGTAGCCCTCGGTCAGGTCGGTAGCCAGCAGCCGGAACGAGGCTTTGCCGAGATGCAGGTTGAGCGTGATGGTGAAGCGGCGCGCCTTCACGATCTCCTTCCATTTCGGCTTCAGCTCGGCGTGTGGCCGGCCCGCGGTCATCGCCGGCGTGTCGTTGTAGTGAATATCGAGCTTGGCCTCGACCAGCTTGGCCCCGGCATACCCGGCGGCATCGGCCAGCCGGCCCCAATTGGGGTCCTCGCCATACCAGGAGGATTTCACCAGCAGGGAATTGCCGATGGCCCGGGCGACCTTCTCAGCGTCCTCGGCGGAGGCGGCGCCAGCCACCCGCACCTCGACAACCTTGGTGATCTTTTCGCCGTCGGAAACAATCTTGTCGGCCAGGGCGTCACAGGCCTTCCAGACCGCCTCGGCGAACAGGACGCGCAGCTCGCGCGGGCTCTTGTCGCCGACGCTGACGCCGGAATGGCCGTTGGCCAGCATGAGCACGGTGTCGTTGGTGCTCATGTCGCCGTCGACGGTGATGCAGTTGAAGGTGCCGGCGACCGCCTCGGAGAGCGTTTTCTGGAGAAAGCTGCGCGGCACGGAGAAATCCGTCGCGAGAAATGCCAGCATCGTCGCCATGTTGGGCTGGATCATGCCCGCGCCCTTGGCGATGCCGGCGATGAAGTGCTTCTTGCCGTCGTAGGTGAAACTCACCGTGACGGTCTTGGGCCGGGTGTCGGAGGTGAGGATGGCGTTCGCCGCCTTGGTGCCGTGGTCGGAGGTGCGGCCTTTTTCGCTCACGGCGCGCTCGAGGCCCTTGAGCAGGCGGGGCATGGGCATCGGCTGGCCGATCCGGCCGGTCGAGCAGACGAAAAACGACGCGGGCTTCAGGTTGAGCGAAGCGCCGGCTCGCTGGGCGGTCAGTTGCGCATCGCGCAGCCCGTCGGGGCCGGTGCAGGCGTTGGCGTTGCCCGAATTGGCGACGATGCCATGAAACGGCCCGCCCTCGGCGAGGTGCTTCTGACAGAGCAGCACCGGCGCGGCCTTGACTGCGTTCCTGGTGAACGTGCCCGCGGCGGTGCAGGGGCGCAGGGAGAAAAGCAGGGCGAGGTCGAGGCGCTTGAGGTCGTGCTTTTCCCGGATGTCGCAAGCCACGCCCGCCGCCTCAAAGCCGGGCACATCGGTGATGCCGGCGCTATCCAGGGTAACAGTCAGTTGGGTCATGAGGAGGGTATCAATTCTTCAGCGCGATCAGTAGGACATCAGGCGAGCCCGGCTGTTTCGGGGAAACCGAGCCACAGATTCATGATCTGCACCGCCTGGCCGCTGGCGCCCTTGACGAGATTGTCGAGCGCGGAGGTGAGGATGAAATTGCCCGTGCGGGCGTCGTGCACGGCGGAAATGTCCACCCGGTTGGTGCCGGTGACATGAGCGGTGTCCGGCGTCTCGCCTGCCGGCAGAATCGAGACAAACGGCCGGCCGGCGTAGGCGGCGCGCCAAGCGGCATAGAGCGAGTCGATCGTCGCGCCCTTCGCCGCGGGCACGGTGATGGTCGTGGCGATGCCGCGCCGCATCGGGGCGAGGTGCGGGTTGAACTGCACGACGACATTCGTGCCGGCGGCCGCGGAAAGCTGTTCCTCGATCTCGGCCAGGTGCCGGTGCTTGGTGAGCCCGTAGGCCTTGGCGCTCTCTGCCCGCTCGACGAAGAGATATTGCTCGTCCACCTTTTTGCCGGCGCCGCTGATCCCGCTGAAGGAATTCACCACGATGTGCTCGCGCGAAACGACGCCGGCCTTGAGCAACGGCGCGAGCGGCACGAGGGTGCTCGTGGGGTAGCAACCCGGCGCGGCGGCGACCTTTATTTCGGTCTGCCATTTCGGACCGGTCAGCTCGGGCAGGACAAACCGGGCCGACGGCAGCAGCCCGGGCGCATGATGGGGACCGTAGTATTTTTCAAAGGTGGCGAGATCCGCGATCCGGAAGTCGGCGCTCAGATCGATGACCTTGACGCCGGTGGGGACGAGCGCCTTCGCAAAATCCGCCGCGGTCCCGTGCGGGAGGGCGAGAAACCACAGGCCGATGTCCTTGCGCGCCGCCAAGGCCGCCGGGTCGGAATCGCTAAACTTCAGCGCGTCGGCGGCGGTGCCGCGCAAGGCCGGGATGACCGCGGCCACGGGCTTGCCCGCGTGCTGACGCGAAGTGACCGCCGTCAGTTTGACCTGCGGATGACCGAGAAGGAGTTTGACCAGAACTTCGCCGGAGTAACCCGACGCGCCGACGACGCCGACATTCATTTAAGGGAGTTGCAGAATTAAGAAATCCATGGGGGGAATCGAGAAGTTTCGTATCCCGGAAAAACAGAAGCGGAGGCCGTGGGGCGCTCCGCTTCGGGTAAAACCTGATTCCAGTCCGGGGCGATTAACGCTTGGAGAACTGGAAGCGCTTGCGGGCGCCGGGCTGGCCGGGCTTCTTGCGCTCTTTCTCGCGGGGGTCGCGGGTGAGGTGACCGGCCTTCTTGAGGGTGACGCGGAGTTCGGGATTGAACTTCAGCAGGGCGCGGGCGATGCCGTGGGCCACGGCGCCGGACTGGCTGCTGATGCCGCCGCCGGCGACGTTCACCATGACATCGAACTTGTCCTTGCTGTCCGCGGTGACGAGCGGGGCGAGGGCGCGACGCACGAAGTTGTCGTGCGTGAAATAGGATTCGAACTTGCGGTCGTTGACCGTGGTCTGGCCGGTGCCTGCCACGATGCGGACGCGGG
Source organism: Verrucomicrobiota bacterium (assembly GCA_043783345.1). Taxonomy (GTDB): domain Bacteria; phylum Verrucomicrobiota; class Verrucomicrobiia; order Opitutales; family Opitutaceae; genus Lacunisphaera. The sequence continues at coordinate 410 of JAYVZM010000105.1, read as the reverse complement.
CGGTGGACGACTTGCGGCGGCCGGTGCCGAGATAAACGGAGGTTTCAGCGCTCATGGGTTACTTTAAAACTACGGGATTCTGGGCCGCGTGATCGTGGGTCGCGCCGGGGAAAACCCGGAGCTTGGTCAGCATCTTGGCCGCGAGGCGGTTCCGCGGCAGCATGCCTTTGACGGCCTGCATGATGATGAACTCGGGCTTCTGGCGGCGGACGTCGGTGAGCTTGCGATACTTCTCGCCGCCGACGAAGCCGGAGAACGACATATATTCGGTGGCCTCTTCCTTGCGGCCGGTGAGGACGACCTTGCCCGCGTTGATGACGACCACGAAATCTCCGGTGTCGACGTGGGGCGTGTAAGTGGGCTTGTGACGGCCGCGCAGGATATTGGCGGCTTTGACGGCGAGACGGCCC
>JAYVZM010000104.1:0-6176 GCA_043783345.1 Verrucomicrobiota bacterium | reverse complement strand
ACGGTGAAGATGCTGGCCGACATGGCGCTCGACCGGCTGGGCAAGGAGGGTCTCACCATCACCGGCAATCCCTGGTGGGCCGTCCACTCCCCGCTGATGGAATACGCCGAGCTGAAGCTCGAGGCCGCCGGCGACCAATCCGCCCGGGCGCGCGCCTACGGTTTTGTGCGGCTGGCCTGGCGCGACGAAATCGACGGCTCGCCGCAGTTCGCCCGCGCCTACCTGCCGGGCGGCTACGACCCGGCAAAAAAATGGCCGCTGGTCCTGAAGCTGCACGGCTACAACCCGCCCAACCCCGAGTATGTGCGCTGGTGGGCGGCCGACTCCCGGCACAGCCTGGCCGATGCCGAGTATGCCAGGCACGAGGGGATCATCTACCTGGAGCCGCATGGCCGCGGTAACACCCAATACCTCGGCTTCGGCGATCAGGACGTGGTGCGCGCCATCCAGCTCGCGAAGGCCCGCTTCAACGTGGACGAGGATCGCGTCTACCTCTGCGGCGATTCCATGGGCGGCTGGGGCGCCTGGAATGTGGCCACCCGGCACCCCGGGCTGTTCGCCGCCATCGCACCCATCTTCGGCGGCGCGGACTATCATTCCTATCTCACCGAGGAGCAGCTGGCGGCGCTGAATCCGCTCACCCGTTTTCTGCAGGACAAGAACAGCACCTGGTCGCCGGCCGACAGCCTGCTCAATCTGCCCATCCTCGTCCTCCATGGCGACGTCGACCAGTCGGTGAACGTCGATTGGTCGCGCTACGGCGTGCGGCAGCTCCAGCGCTGGGGCTACAACGTGCGCTACCTCGAGCTGCCCGGCTACGGCCACGAGGACCTCAATCGTTTCCCCGCCATCTTCAACTGGTTCCTCGCGCACCGCCGCGACGCCCAACCCCGCCGGGTGCGCATCCGCTCGGCGGAGTTGCCCAACGCCTCGGCTTACTGGGCGGCCGTCGAAATGGCGGACCAGCCCGACCGGTTCATGGTGGTCGATGCCGAAGTCATCGCTCCGAACACGATCCGCGTGGATTCCCAAAATGTCGTCGCACTCACGCTGTCCCCCGGTCCGGCCCTGATCGATCCGGCGAAGTCCGTGACCATCGTTTGGAATGGGGAACAGCAGAAGGCCGCCATCAAGGACGGGAGTCTCAAATTGCGCGCACCGGGGCTGGTGCTGCCCTCCCTCGCAAAAAATTCCCGGCTGGCCGGCCCCCTCGGTGACATTTTCAACACGCCCTTCGCCATCGTGACGGGCACCGCCTCGGGCGATCCCGCGATGAACGCCGCCTGCCGGCAGAAAGCGGAGTTGCTCGTCAACTTCTGGCAGGAGTGGCAGCGCCAGCCGCCCCGCAGTTTCAAGGATTCCGAGATCACCGACGAGGACGCGGCCCGCTATTCGTTGATCCTGATCGGCGGACCCGAGACGAACCTCGTGACCCGCAAGCTGGCCGACCGGTTGCCGTTCAGGCTGTCCGGCGATCAAATCACGATCGGCGGCCGCTCCTTCGCCGCCACCGACGCCCGCGTGCAGCTGATTTATCCCCATCCGCTCAACTCCGGACGGTATGTGCTCGTCGTCGCGGCGACCTCGGCCGCGGGCATGAACTTCTGGTCACCCGGCGGCCTGCGGGGCGCGGAGTTCGATTTCACCATTGATGATTGCCGTGTGGCCGGCATCGGCCAGCAGGCCGACCGGACCGACCTCTGGGTGGCCGGAGGCTGGTTTAACCGCGCGTGGGCGTTGGAGGATGCCTTCGTCCATCCCGGGAAAACCGAAGCGAGAGCTGCGGCGGTGGTTTTGGGCGACCCTCTGGAGCCCAAGCTCCTGGATGCCTACGTCGGCCGCTATCAAATCGCCCCGGAAATGGTTTGTCAGGTAACGCGGATGGACTCCCACCTGACCGCCAAGGTGGGCGAGCAACCTTCGGTTGATCTCATTCCAGCCGGTGACAACCAATTCTATATCCCGGAGGGTCCGATGCTAGTCGTCTTTGAGCGGGATCCATCCGGCAAGGTCACCGCCTTCAAAAGCTCGCAGAACGGCCGGGAATTCTCCGGCAAAAAAGCCGACTAGCTCCTGCAACCCAACCCTCTACTCGGACAATCCGCCCCCTCTCCCACCTCCGCCAACCTCATGAAACACTCCTTTCTTCTTCGCGCCTTCCATTCGTTCGCGCGCATTTCCGGCATCGCCTTGGGCGTGCTGCTGGCCGCGCCGGTTTTTGCCCAAGCCCCGGCGCCTGCGCCGCGCACGTTGTTTGAAAGCATGACACCCGAGATCCGCGCCGGCTGCGAGGCCGCCGCATTCCGCCTGTGGGACGGCCGCGCGCCCCAGGCCCGCGGTGACGCCGCCGCCGACACCCCGATGCTCTACGCCGTGCTGCCGCCGAGAGGGCCGGCTCCGGTCGGCGCGATGGTGGTGCTGCCCGGCGGGGGCTACAACTACCTCTCCTCCTACGAAGCCTTTCCCATCGCCGAGCATTTCCGCGCCGCGGGGCTCGCGGCGTTCGTGCTCCAATACCGCCTGCGCCCCTACGACCCGGCGGTGGCGCTGCTCGACGCCCAGCGCGCCGTCCGCCTGCTGCGGGCGCGCGCCGCGGACTTCGGCCTCGATCCCGCGAAAATCGCCGCCATCGGCTTCTCCGCCGGCGGACATCTCGCCGCCAACCTGTCGACACATGCGGACGACGGCCATCCGGACGACGCCGATCCGGTGGAGCGGCAAAGCTGCCGCCTGCAATCCGCCCTGCTCATCTATCCCTCGATCGTCTACGCCAACCTCAAGCACGACAACGCCGCCGCGCGGGCGCTGCCCGCCATTCTCCAGCTCGACGGGTTGCACCGCGCCGTCGACGCGCAGACGCCGCCGACCTTCCTGCTCGTGGGCGGCAATGACGACCGCACGCCCTACGAGAACTGCCTCGCCTATGCGGCGAAACTCCACGAAGCCGGCGTGCGCTTCGAATTGCACGTGCTGGGCACCGGCGGCCACGGCTTCTCCATGCGAGTCCGCGATCCACGCCTGCAGGTCTGGCCGCAGCTCGCCGTCAACTGGCTGACCACCTGCGCCTTTCTTCCCGAGCCCGCCTTCGACGGACCCCGCAAATAGATCTCCGCCACCCGAACCTCCACCCATCCACCCCCACTGCGGCTTTCCGCCCGCGGAAAAACAAAGGAGACCATCCCCATGCGCATCCTCGCCATCGAACATGAACTGCCCGCCCCGGCCCATGCCCACCTTCCGGATATGCTGCGCGAAGAAGCCGCCACCGTCTGGGAGCTCCAGAAACGCGGCATCGTCCGCGACATCTGGTTCACCACCGAACACTGCGCCATCATCATGCTCGAATGCGTGAATGCCGCCGAGGCCCTGCAACACCTCGCCACCCTGCCGCTGGTGCATTACGGGCAGATCGATTTCACCCTGCATGAGCTGCACAGCTACGACGGCTTCGAGCGGCTCTTTGCCCGGAGTGCCGAGCCGGCCGTGCACGTGCATGAGGAACCGCCGGAATATTGAAGGAGGGCGGCGCCGACGCCCGCCCGCGCGCGGGCTGCCCCCTCGTGGCCTTGAGCTGAGCTTATGAAAGCCAAAACTGAAATGGACCCGGCCGCCGCCTTTCCGGACGCGAAGCGCCAGCCCGACGAAGCCGCGTGGCAGGCAGCGCTCGGCCGCGCGGCGGCGCCCATCGAAGCGATTCTGGCGAACCTGCGGAGCGCGCAACCCGTCGTCGTCCTCGCCGCTGCTCCTGGCAGGGTCAGTCTGGCTCCTCTCCGCCACCCGCCGCTCAGCGCGCCCCGCTCCAGCGGCCGCAAGTCACCGCACCGGGAGACCGCCCTGAATCTGACGAATTTTCCGGAACGTGACTTGTGCGTCACGGTCTGCTGGTATAATTTCATTTCGCACCGGATTATCCGGCGCAACTCCTGCTTCCCTCCACACCATGAGCATGATCGCCACCCAGATTCGTCAGAAAGACGCGATATTCTATTTCGCCTCCTGTTCCTCGGAACAGCTCCTCAAACAGGTCCGCTTCATCAGCCGCTACTACGACGAATCGGCCGGACAGATCAAGCCGGAGGACGTGCCGGCCGAGGACGACGTCGCCAGCTTCATCGCGCGCGTGGAGCGCAGCGACCGGGCCTTCCAGCGTGAGCTCTCGCGGCCCAAGATCCGCGCCATCCGCAATTTCTACGAGACCGCCGTTTCCCAGCCGCCCATCCCGGGCACCGTGCTGCTGTTCACGCCCCAGAAGCTCAAATTCGAGGCTTGGGAGGATGGCAGTGGCATCGGCCGCCTGCAGGAACCCGCCGAGAAATACCTCATCATCGACGGCCAGCACCGCCTCGCCGCGCTCGAGTTCTACGAGCGCACCCACCCCGATGATGCGCGCAACATCAATGTGCCCTGCATCATTTTCGACGGCCGCAGCGAGGATTTTGCCACCGAGATGTTCGTCATCATCAACTCCACGCCCACCCGCATCAACAAGAGCCACCTCATCGACCTCTACGAGCGCGTCTCCTGGGCCGAGCCCGACCGGCGCTTCGCGGCGCACATCACCGAGATGCTCTACCGGTCCGACGACAGCCCGCTGCAATACCGGATCAACCGGCTCGGCGGCCGGAGCCAGAAGGAGAAATGGATTTTGCAGGCCGAGTTGTTCAATGAGATCCACCGGTGGGTGAAGCTGGACTGGAAACGCATCGAGCCCGCGGGCACCGACAAGCGCGCCGCCACGCCCTACTACGCCATGGTGCGCGATTTTCTAAAGGCGACCGCCCGCGTCTGGGGCGACGCCTGGGGCAACAACAGCTACATGGTCACAAAGCCCGTCACCCTCAAGGCGATGTTGCGCTCCTGCGCCGACCTGATGGCCGCGGATGCCGGCCCCGCCGAGGATCGCGTTGACCGCTGGGTCGCCAAGCTTGCCCCCTGGGCCGAGCAGATTCGCGAGTTCCGCAACGAGGGATTCTACGAGCGTTTCCCCGCCAAGGGCCAGGTCGAGCGCGTCGCCAAAATCCACCGCGAATTGTCCCGCTGGGCCGGCCTCCCGCCGCGCGGCCGCGGCTGATTTCCGCCGCCGGGAAAAATTCGCAGTATTCTGCAACCCACCTGCCAGCCGACGTGTAATGGGGACACGGACGGGTGTAGCCGTCCGGTAGCTCCATCCTCCACGCCGGCCATGACCAACCTGCTCCAGGACTTCCGCCACGCCTTTCGCCTCCTCGCCAAAAGCCCCGGCTTCACCGCCACCGCCATCGTCGTCCTCGCCCTGGGCATCGGGGTCAACACCGCCATCTTCAGCATCGTCCACGCCCTGATCTACAGTCCGCGCCCGTTTCCGCAGGCGGAGCAGGTCGTGCAGCTTTACACCCAGGACAGGAAGAACCCCAAGGACTACCGGCTCTTTTCCTATCCGACCTACCGCGACCTGCGCGAACAGCGCGGGCAGTTCTCCGGCATCCTCGCCCACAACCTCAGCATGGTGGGCGTGGGCGATGGCGCCGACACCCGCCGCACCTTTGCCGGCGTTGTTTCGTCCAATTATTTCGACGTGCTCGGGGTGAAGCTCGTCCAAGGCCGCCCTTTCACGCTCGCCGAGGAGGCCCCCGGCAGCGCGGTCCCGGTGGTCATCGCCAGCCACGTCTATTGGAAAAAGACCGGCTTCAATCCCGCGCTCCTCGGTTCCACCCTCCGCATCAACGAGCGGCCTTTCACCCTCGTCGGCATCGCGCCCGAGAATTTCACGGGCACCATGATGCTGTTCGGTCCCGAACTGTATTTCCCCCTCGGCATGTATGATCAGCTGACGAACGATTTCCAAAGCGAGACCCGGCGCACCCTCGAGCACCGCGACGCCTACAACCTCTTCGTCGTCGGGCGGCTCGCCCCGGGCGTGAGCCCGGAAACTGCCAAGTCCGCCCTCGCGGCCTTTGCCACCAATCTCGCGCAGGGTTTCCCCGTGGAGCAAAAGGACCAGACCTTCACGTTGGGCAAGCTGCCGCGGCTGAGCACCAGCAATGCACCCGCCGCCGAGAGCCAGCTCGGCTTGGTCGGGCTGCTGCTCCTTGGCATGGCAAGCATCGTCCTGCTCATCGCCAGCCTCAATCTCGCCAACATGCTCCTCGCCCGCGGCGCGGCCCGCCGCAAGGAATTCGCCATCCGCCTCGCGCTCG
>JAYVZM010000103.1:0-2329 GCA_043783345.1 Verrucomicrobiota bacterium | reverse complement strand
TTTTTATTGCTCAGAGTGAAACTAAAGTTCCGCCTCACAGTCAAACCAACCCCCGCTCCCGGGGGCCGGCCGCGCTTTGCATGCGGCTTGCCCCTCGGCACTTGTCCGCCCTTACTTTGAACTCCTTACTTTCCCCATGATCACCGGTCCCACCTGGTCCCTGAAACTCCGCACAGAAATCGGCAAGGCTGTCATCGGCCAGGAGGCCGTCATCGAACGCATGCTGGTCGCCCTCCTCGCCAACGGCCACGTCCTCCTCGAAGGCATGCCCGGCCTCGCCAAGACCCTCCTCATCAAGTCCCTCGGCTCGGCCCTCGGGGTCCAGTTCGAACGCATCCAGTTCACCCCCGACCTGCTGCCGAGCGACGTCGTCGGCACCATGATCTTCTCGGCCAAGGACAGCGGGTTCACCACGCACAAGGGCCCGATCTTCGCCAACCTCGTCCTCGCCGACGAAATCAACCGCGCCCCCGCCAAGGTCCAGTCCGCCCTCCTCGAGGCCATGCAGGAACGGCAGGTCACCATCGGCGGCAACTCGCACAAGCTCCCGCGGCCCTTCTTCGTCATGGCGACCCAGAATCCGGTCGAACAGGAAGGCACCTATCCCCTGCCCGAGGCCCAGACCGATCGCTTCCTGTTCAAGCTGCTCGTCGACTACCCGTCCGCCCCCGAGGAGTCCCGCATGATGGAAATGTGGGGTCAGGTCACCTCGCAGCCCGAGGTCAGCGCCGTCTCGAGCGGCGAGGAGCTCCTCGAACTCCGCGCCCAGGTCGACGCCATCCACGTGTCGCCCGCCGTGCAGGCCTACATCCTGACCCTCGTGCGCGGCTCCCGCGATCTCGCCGCGCAGGCCGAGGGCACCCCGGGCGCCAAGCGCCTGCTCAACTTCGGCGCCTCCCCCCGCGCCTCGCTGGCCCTGTTCCAGGCGGGCCGCGCCCTCGCCTGGCTCCGCGGCGCCGACTACGTCTCGCCCGCCCTCGTGCAGGAGATTTTCCACGACGCCCTCCGCCACCGCGTCGGCCTCACCTACGAAGCCGAGGCCGAGGGCCTCACCTCCGACAAGATCCTCGACCAGGTGCTCATCCGCACGCCGGTGCCTGCGGCGGTGAAGAGTGATAAGTGACGGGTAACGAGATCATCCTTAGTTGTTCACTCCGTTCCCGATGAACGAACCCTCCACTCATCACACGTCACTTGTCACTTCCCAGCTGGCGCTCCTGCGCCAGTTGGAGTGGCGCGTGCGCCATGCCGTGGAAAACGTGCTCAGCGGCGAATACCGCTCCGCCTTCCGCGGCCGCGGCATGGAGTTCGACCAGGTCGTCAAATACACCTACGGCGACGACATCCGCGACATCGACTGGAACGTCACCGCCCGGCTGGGCGAACCCTATCGCAAGAAATTCATCGAGGAACGCGAGGTGTCCCTGCTGCTGGTGTTCGAGGACAGCATCAGCCTGCAGTTCGGCTCCGGCGCCCAGTCCAAGCGCGAAGCGCTGCTTGAGCTCGCCGGGCTTGTCATGATGCTCGGCGCCGTCAATCGCGACCGCGTCGGCTTCCTCCACTCTTCGGAAACCGGTTACGTTCTCAAAGAGCCCGTCCGGGGCCGGGGTCAGATTCTCCATGCCGCGGCGCAGCTGCTCGGGCAACCGATTCCGGCAATCGAAAATCGGGAATCCCAAGTCGAAAATTCATTCATCCCCTGGCGCCTCCTCGCCCGCGCCGCGCCGCGCCACAGCATCATGATCTGGCTCGGCGATTTCCCACCCCGCGTCGAGCCCGAGGGCTGGAGCGTCCTCACGCGCCGCTACCAGACGATGGGCTTCCGCGTCGACGATCCCTGGGAACGCGACCTGCCCTTCAACCGCACCCTGACCACCTACGACCCGGTCGCCGGCCGGCTCGTCACGCTCAACGGCAGTTCGTCCGCCCAACGCGCCGCGCATGCCGGGTGGGTGCAGCAACGCGACGAGTCCTTCCGCGCCCTTTTTCCCGCGCCGCTGAGCCGGCTCGTAGTCGGCACCGACGAGGAGCGCCTCGACGCCCTCGTGCGCTTCTTCCACGCCCGCATGGCCGCGGGCAACCGGCGATGATCACCTCTCCCGGCAAAGCCATTTCCCCTGTAGCGGCGGTCTATGACCGCCGGAGGGTATTCGTCGGCGGTCACAGACCGCCGCTACAAACGCCATGAAGGACTACGCGCTCCATGATCCGCTCTGGCTGCTGGCGCTGCTGCTGCTGCCCCTGCTCATCTGGATCCGCGGCCGCCGCGGCGCCCCGGTGCTCATCGTGCCGTTTGCGGCGGCGTGGCACCGCCCGTCCCTCATCCCCA
>JAYVZM010000102.1:0-6208 GCA_043783345.1 Verrucomicrobiota bacterium | reverse complement strand
GAGAGGCGGGCGCCGATGGCCGTCGGGTTGCCGGGCGGACCTTGCAGCACCACCCGAAAGCTGTGGCGGCCCGGCACGCCGCGATTGCGCCAGGCCAGTGTCGTGCTGTTGTTCCGGCTGAGCAGGAAGTCCGGCCAGCCGTCGGCATCGAGGTCGAGGACCGTGAGGGCCTTGGCGTCGCCGGGCACGACCAGCCCGCTGGCCAGGGGCGTCACGGGCGTGAAGTGCCCGCGACCGTCGCCGCGCAGCAACTGGCCCAGCCCGCCATCGAAACGGCCGATCGAGGGAATCGGGGCGAAGGAATTCTGCACCGCGTAGATGTCGGCGTGCCCATCGCCGTCGAAGTCGCCCGCGACCATGCCTTGCAACGGGGCGATCTGGGCGATCCGCGGCAGCGGTTCGAACCGATACGTGCCGTCCGGCTGGCTGAGGAAAACCCCGCTGCGCAATTCCACTGCCGCAAACCGCTGCGCCGTGGCCAGACGATCCGCGCCCAGGATTTCCTCAAGCGTCGCCCGGGCGTATTCATTGTTCTTGGGATAGCGTTTAAGGATCGAAGGCATTCGCGCGCCAAGCTCGTTGCGGGAACGCAACGGGTGGAGATGATCATCGTCGTAACCGGCTTCAATGAGTTGCGGCTGGCTACCATCGGCGAAGCGACCATAGAACAACAATGCCGGGTGGAGGGGATCGGCCCGGTAGGGGGTGTTCAGGCCGGCGTTGCCGGCGACATAGTCCGGCCGGCCGTCACCGTTGAAGTCCGCGCTGGCCAGTGAAGTCCACCAGCCGGCGCCGGCGGCCGCGAACCCCGCGGGCCCGGAGAGATCCTTAAAGCTCCGGCCACCCTCGTTGTGGAAATACCGCACCCCACCCCACTCCAGGGCGACCAGCAGGTCGGGCCAGCCGTCCCCATCCACATCGCTCCACAAGGCCGAGCTGACCATCCCGACTTCCCGCAACCCGGGAGCGATCGTGTCGGTCACGTCCTCGAACCGGCCACCGCGGTTGGCCAGGAGAGCGCTGCGGGGAGCAAGCGGATACTTGCCGGGCAGAACCCGGGCACCGAGGAAAACATCCAGCCGGCCGTCCCGGTCGAAGTCCGCCGCCACGACGGCACCGGTGCTCATCGGCAGCGGCGGGAGCGCGCCGGCCGGAGCTGGATGAAACGCGCCCCCGCCCTCGTTGAGGTAGAGGACCGGTTGATAGTCTGCTGATCCCGCAGGCCGGCTGACACTGGCCTTGGTCTGCAACAGATCGTTGCGACCATCTCCATCGGCATCGAAAATGAGCAGCGGACCGTCGTCGAGGGACGGCGGCGGCAGCGAACCGGCCGGGGAAAAGTGACCGCCGATCGAACCCAGACGGATTTGCGCCGGTGCTTGGGCCGTCCCGCCGAGGATCAGGTCGTCCTGCTGGTCACCGTTGAGATCGCCCACCGCCAGGGCCGGACCCCGGCGATCGAAGCGCACCGGCACCAGCGGCTGCGGGTTGGCTTGCTGCTCCGGCCGGTCCTCCACCGTCAGGGAAAGTCCGTCGGCCTGACTGACGTCGGCAAACTGGCCCGGAGCGGGCCGGGCCGGTTCCTTGGGCCGGACGGGACCGGAGGGCTCCGTGAGCGTGAACCTGCGGTCCCCAGGCAGATCGGTGAAGGTTTGGGTGTGCCCGCTGGGCCACTCGACGGTCAGCTTGTTGATCCTGGTCTCCTCCCCCAGGCCGAAATGCACGATCGGCTCGCTGCTCGAGAGATAGCCGCGAGCGAGCACCGACTGCCGCACCTGCACTCCCCCGGCGGTCTCGATCCGCACGGTCGCTCCGATCCCAAAACGGTTCGAAGCCGTGCCGCGGAGGGCGATGATCACCCGGTGACCGCTGTCGCTGTCGTTGCGCAGCACGGTCACGCCCGCCTCATAGTTGGCGTAGACCAGGTCCAAGTCCCCGTCGCCATCCAGGTCACCGAAGGCCGCCCCGAAGCTTACCCCCGTCTGGTTCAACCCCCACGCCGCGCCCACCTCCTCAAAACGCAAATCCCCCAGATTCCGATACGCCAGGTGCCGCTCGGCAAAGGCCGGCATGGTCTGCATCAGGCGCCGTGAGTCGCCAAGATTTTCCAGGCCCATCATGCGATCGAGCAGGTCGGCGTTGTGGTATTCCCGGTTCATGCCGTTGGTCACGTGCAGGTCAAGCCGGCCGTCGTTGTCCAGATCCTCGAAGCGCACCGACCACGTCCAGTCCGTCGCAGGAAAACCCGCCAGATTCGCCCCTTCCAGGCAACGACCCGTGCCCGTGTTGAGGTAGAGTGCGCTGCGCATGAACTGCGGCGCCTCGGTGGTATCATCCGAATAAACCTGGGCACGCGCACGCGATCCAGCCATGCCCCGCAAGTCCTTGGTCCGCGTCGTGGGGGCCATGTCGGCGACCAGCAGATCGATGAGCCCGTCGTTGTTCACGTCGCCCAGGTCGGAACCCATCGAGTAGTAGGGTGTGTGGGGGAGAAGGTCGTTGATGACGTTGGTGAAGGTGCCGTCCCGGTTGTTGCGGTAGAGGCAGTCGGGAGCGGCATAGTCATTGGTGACATAAAGATCGGGCCAGCCGTCATTGTTGTAGTCCCACCAGGTCGCGGAGTGCCCCATACCCTCGCCCTTGATCCCGGCCGGCTCGGTCACATTGACGAAGGTCCCGTCGCCTTGGTTGTGAAACAGGTAATCCCGCTGGCCGTTCGGGTGCGCGGTTGCATTCAGCATGCTGGTCTGGACGTAAACATCCAGCCAGCCGTCGCGGTCGTAGTCGCAAAAGGCCGCCACGCTGCTCGCGTCGGTGATTGCCAGCCCCCGTGCCGCGGCCTCCTCCTTGAACGTGCCGTCTCCTTGGTTCATATAGAGCAGGTTGGGCGCCGCGAACCGGCATACATACAGATCCAGCCACCCGTCGTTGTTCACGTCCACAAACGTCGCGCCTTGGGTCCAGGCGGTCGTGCTTTCCTCGGCGCCGGCACCGGCGCCGCCCACCAGGCCCTTCATCCAGGAAAGCCCCTGTTCCAGCGTGCCGCTTGACCTGGCCAGTCCGGCCTTGACCGTGACATCTTCGAATTTCCAATCGCCCAGGTTGCGAAAAAGCCGGCTCTGCCCCGTCTTGCTCACCACAAACAAATCCGGCCGCCCGTCGTTGTCGTAGTCGCCGATCGTCACCCCGGTGCCCATCGCGCCGTAAGCGAGCTCTTGGTAGCGTTCCCCCCACATTTTCGGATCCGAATAGCTGTTCCGGCAGATCACCCCGGTCTGCTCCGGCGGCAGCGCCACAAACATCGTGGCCTGCCGCGGACCCGAACGCGCCGCCAGCGCCGTCTCCTGGAGGCCGCCCGCGGAGTCCACCGCTATCACCGGCACGCTCGCCAGCAGTGTCGCCCACAACAAATTCCAGCCGATGAGTGCTGACCGGACCGTCGGCGCCAGAAGTCGGTTGCGAATCTCGGTGGCAAGCATCAGGGGGCAAATCCAACTGCAATTGCTGCGTGCCACGTCGCTCACTTTTCCGGGGCGGGCTTGGCGGGCTCGTCAGCGCCCGGCACCGTCTCGAGGAACTTCGTGTCACCCAAACGGACCACCCCTTCCTGATAGCGCCGGATCAGACTGCCGCTGTTCTGGCCGAACTGGCGCGCGGCGTTCGCCAGCATCGCCGGCAGCGTTTCGTTGAACCGACTGCCTTGGGCCGCGATGCTGACCCGGGTCGCCCAGAGGAGCTTCAACTTCTTCTCCCGCGTGGCCGCCCGGAAATCGTAAGCCGACACGATCACAAAATAACGTTCGTTCTCGATGTCCGAGATCAAATCATCATAGGCGGTCCCGGCGCCCCCAAACCGGGTGGGGTTGTTGCGATCGTTTATTTCGCGCATGTAACCGAGCAACCGGGCGTTCTTCTCGTTGGCGCGGTCCCGGATATCATTGAACATTTGTGTTTTCAGGATCCCGCTCTCCAACGCATCCGTCGCGGCGGACCGCAAGGAGGCAGCCTCTGACAGCGCCGCCCCGCGGTCCATGACATTGATATCGGGATCCTCGATCCGGTTCACCTGGTTCATGGCGCCGAGCACCCCGTCCAGGTTGCTTCGGTAGGAACCGTCGTCGTGGGGAATCGTCGTTCCCCAGCTGATCCGCAGCAGGATGTCCGCCGTCGCCGCCTTGTCGGCCAGAAAATAGTTTTGCTGGGCGAGAAACTGCGCCACCAGGCCGGCGATGGCGGGAAATTTCACGCCATCGATCGAAGGGTCGGCAACGGCCCCGCGCGAATACTGCCCGTTGGCGATGACATAGTATTCCCGTTTGAAGGAACCGTCCGGCAGCTTCACGCGCGCATAGCCGTTGCTCACGCTGGAAAACACCGCCGTGATCAGCGCGTCTTTCGAGGCAAAGACCGCCGTCGCCGCAAAAAACAGGCCAAGCACGATGGCCGCGACCGGAAGAATCAGTCTTTTGATATTCATGGCAGGATTTGGGGAAAGAAAAGGGTCTACTTGGTTGCATCCGGCGCGGCCTCGCCAGAGTGATGATGGACCGGTCCAGACGCAGGCGACGGCCAGGCAAAGCTTTTCAGAACGACTTCATCCGCGGTGGACCGGTCCTCGCGAACGGCATAGGCACGGTCCAGCGCAAGGCCCTGCAATATCTGGGTCCGCCCCGTTTTCGGCCACACCACCTCCACGCGCACGATGCCTTGGGCCTGGCCGAGGCCGATCTCCTGCCGCAGGGATGAGGCCCCGTAACAGCCACCGCTGCCGACGACCCAGTGAATTTCGCGTTCGCCGGAATCTGTCCGAACCACGACTTTGATGCGGGCGCCCACGGCGGGGCGGTTCGACTGGACGCCCTCCAGCCTGAGTTTGAGCCAGTGGTTGCCATGTCCGGGGTTGGCAAAAAGCTGGTTGCGGTAATGATCGCCGGGATAGACGCCACCCACGACGGAATAAACCTCCTGGGTTCCATCGTTGTTCATGTCGCCGAAGGCGACGCTGTGGCCCTTCTGCAGCTGACCGAATCCGCCCGAGGTCGTCACGTCTTGAAAGCGCAGTCCGCCGTCATTGCGAAACATGCGATTGGGAATCAGCGTCCCGAGGTCAGGATCACCCGTGCCCAGGTAGAAATCCAGCCACCCGTCATTGTCGAGATCCCCGAAATTGGATCCGATGGCATGGAGGACCTTGAACAACCCGGTTTGCCGGGTCACATCGCGGAAGGTGCCGTCGTGATTGTTGCGATACAGCCGGGGGTGTTCGGCGTGACTTGGCGCGCCGAGCAGATCGGCCGCAATGTCGCCGGCATTGGTGATGAAGTGGCCGGCCACGAAAAGATCGAGCCAGCCATCGTTGTCGTAGTCCCAAAACCAGCAGGGAAAGCTCTGCAGCGGCTCGGCGACACCGGCCTCCGCGGTCACATCGGTGAACCGCCAGGGTGCCTTCGGCGACTTGTCCCCACCGATCGGCCCCTCGTTGCGCAGCAGCCGATTCGGGCTGCCGCGCGAGGAGATATACAAATCGGGCCGGCCGTCGTTGTTGTAGTCCCCGCTCACCACGCCTTTGACAAAATCGATCACCGCGAGGCCGTTTTCCACCGCACACTCGGTGAAGGTGCCGTCGCCATTATTGCGGTAAAGTTCGCACGGATGCACTTGCTGGCTGGACGGAATCGAATCGTTACCGATGAAAATATCGAGCCAGCCGTCGCCGTTGTAGTCGAACCAAACGGCGGTCTGGGAAGGATGAAAGCCCAGCAATCCCGCCTCCTCGGTGACGTCGGTGAAGGTGTTGTCGCCATTATTGCGCAGCAAGGAATTGGGGTGCTGGCCCGCGCCGCCCTGCCAGCCGCCACGCAGGACCAGCACGTCGGGGAACCCATCATTGTTGTAGTCGCCATAGTTGATGTTGAGGCCCCCCGCCAGCCCGGTCAGCCCCGCCGCCTCGGTGAGTTCGGTGAAAGTGCCGTCACCCTTGTTGTGAAAAAAGCGCAACTGGCTTTGCGGCCCTCCTGCGGAAACCATCAGGTCGAGAAATCCGTCGCGGTCAAAGTCCTCCATGACCACGCCGCCGGCCAGATCGTCGACATCAAGGCCGAGCTGCCCGGCGACGTCGGGGAATCGCTTGATGTCATAGTCGGATTTGAAAACCTCGGGCGGGATCAACCAGCGGGCAGGGACGTGATCGGGATACTCCCCCAAGGTC
>JAYVZM010000101.1:0-14754 GCA_043783345.1 Verrucomicrobiota bacterium | reverse complement strand
GGGCACATTGAACCAGCGGCCGTGAAGATAGACATTGTAATCGCGGATCAGCGGTTGGTGCAGCAGGAATATCTCCAGCGAGTAGTCGCCAAGGAAACCCAGGGTGCGCGGCACGGCGGGAACCGCGCTGGCTAGGGGTCCGCGCAAAACATAAACATAAAATCCCATGAGACTGAGTCCCGCCACGGCGGTATGGAAGACGATACCCTGCGTGTAGGGCACATAGACCAGAACAAAGCCGGCCAGGCCCAGCGCCGGGCCCAGCGTCAGGTCGAGCCGGCCGGTGCGCAACAACTGACCCAGGAGCAAACCGACAAAAAACCCCGGAAGCCGCAGGGCAATATGGCCGAAGGCACCGGACTGGCCGGTGAAGAAGAGGGCAAACGCCGCCAGCACCGAAATGACGCCACCCACAAGCAGCAATTTCTCGGGTGACGGCAGCAACTGACGCAGCCCGGCGTAGAGCAGATAAAGGGACAGGATCAGGGTGATGAACCAGAAAGAGTCGCAGATGCTCATCGCGAAGACGTCCCCGAACCAGCCATGGAGGCCCAAGTAGTGCAGGCCGATGTTGGCCGCGCTGTAGTTCAGCTGCAGGAAATGCGTGTTGAGCAGGATGGCTGCCGTAAGAACCAGCCAGTAGGCCGGCAGGATGCGCCACAATCGCCGCTGCATGAACGACCAGAAACTCTGATACGACGCGCTCAAGGAGAGACCGACACCGCTGAGAATGACGAAGATATCGACGCCCAAATCGCCATGCAGGTGGTTGTTCCAGGTCAGGACGCCGCCGGCATGGTAGAGCACCACGAGCAGGATGGCCAATCCCTTGAGTTCGTCGATCTCGGGGATGCGACGCCCGGACACGACCGGGGCATGGAGTGTGAGGGTCGGCATCGGGCCATTCTCACGCGGAGCGGCGGGGAGGGCGGTCATGGGCGGCAGGCCTTAGCGCTTGATCCAGGGCACCGCGACAGCCTCGTCGATTTTCGGTGCATCACCGGGCTGCGTGACCGGGAGCAAAATGGGGCGGATATCGACGCGCTGATAGGGGTGGTTCAGATCATCGAGCAAGGTAATCTCGTAACTGATGAAGACGTCAGTGCGACGACTTTCCTCCCGCCGAACCGAGAGGATCCGGAAGCGCGTGCCCTTGGGTATAACGTCCATCAGGCGGACCAGGGGAAGGTCCTTGCCAATATTGTCGCGAGTGACTTCCCGGGGAAGCGCGGCGACGCTGGTGCGCACCCCGCGAGCGTTGACCCCCAGCAGCGGGTGGGCGGTCGCGATATGCTTGTGCCAGGCGAAAAGATAGCAGTCATACTCCAGGATGTATTCGCGGTTCGGCATCTCGGCGTAGCGCTCGAGGCCATTCACATAGGAAATCTTGGTGGTATTGAGCTGCCACCACAGGCCAAGGCCCGCGAGGACAAGCAGCACGAGGGCGATCAGCCATTTCATGGGGGCAGCAAAACTCGTGGAGCGAGGATTGGCGATGCGATTTAATGCGACGGCAGGGAAAGCGGCAGGCGCTCGACGCCGAGGATTTGGCCGGCGAAATGCGGCTCGCACGACGAGCCGCCGATATGGTTCCGCCCAACAGTAACTTCCCGTATTTTTGAGTTGTGGGTGTTCACTTCACGTTCTACCACCGTTCGACCGTCGAATTCGATGCGAAGATGGTTGCGCAGGTAGGAGAGGTTCCCGGAGGGCATGTCCTTCAGTGCCGGGTGTCCCTCCGGATAAAGTGCCCCGTCGTCGACCACCAGCTCGTGATCCGCGAAATAATCGACCTTGATTGGTTCCGTCTGATACCCCAACACCCCCCAGATATCCACGCCCAGCTTGATATGATCGGCATCCAGATAAACGGCATAGATGAAGGTGCCTGCCTGCGGCCGACCGGTCACCAAAAGCGGCTGCTGGCGGTTGGTCTCACCCCGCGGCAGCACAAACCGGATGCGAATCGGACCGACGGCCGCGCGATAGGCGCTCCACGCCTTCCAGCCGAATATCGCTCCACTGAAAATTGTGATGACACAAAGAATGCCGATCAACCTCACCGTGGTAGTCGCAGCCAGGGTCCCTCGTGCCCGCTGCAGGAGCAAACCGGTGGGGCGCACCACTGCCTCGCGCCAGCCCGCAGGTCCCGCGTTCAGGAACCCCCACGCGGCCAAGCCCGTCCAGCCGATGCAGGCCAGCCAGAATGCCCACCGCACAATCGCGGGACCGTCATAATGGAGTTCGACCCGGCTTTCCCCTGCCGGCACCGGCAACATCAGCAGCCCGTCGGGCGAAGGCTGCGCGCGCACTAACTGCCCGTTGACCCGCGCGGCATATCCGGGGATGAACATCCGGGGAGTTTCGAGGTAGCCCGCGGCGGCGGCGGTGACGCGGCAGCGCAACGGCAGGAGCGATTGCAGTTCCACGGGCAGCGCGGAGTGCACGACCCGCTCGAAGCTGAACTCGGCAAACGGCCGCCCTTGCCACGGGCTGTCCTTCATGCCCGGGCTGACGAGACGTAGCTGAATGTCTTCCGGTGTGGCCTGGACGGTCCACAAAGTGATGCGGGTGTTGTTGCCGGATTGCATGCCAAAGCCCCGCGCACCACCTGCGGCCGGCAGTTGGTATTCGCGGAACAGGCTTGAGCCCCGCAGCTGCAGGACAGCATTTCCGGGCGGAGCGAGAAATCTGAACGTCAGACGGTAACGGGTGCCGGGTTGCAGCGTAAAGCGATGGGGCAAATCCAGCACCTCGGGCAAGTCGCCAGCCGTTGCTTCCAATATGCCGCTGCTGTTTTCGGCTGAAGGCGGCAGCGGCGCGGTCCAGTTCGAGGCGATTTCCCTTGCGTCATAGGGCGCCAGGATCCGGAAGCCGAAGGCCGGGTCCATGACGCCGTTGTTGAAATCGCCAGGCAAGCCCAGCACCGCGTAGGAAATGGACGTAAGGTCGATATTGCCGCTGAGCTGGCCGCGCCGGGTCGCCTCCTCGGTTTGCCGGCCGGCAAAGCCGCGTCCGACGAAGCGCCAGCTTTGCCACAGGGTCCAGCCCAGCGCCAGAACAAGCAGCAGATGATAGACGTCGCGCAGCCCGCGGCTCGACAAGGCCGGCCGCCGCCACACCAGCGCGAAGCCGAAGATCACCAAGGCGGTGATCGGCAGATAGAGCCGCTGCATGGGCCACTGGTTGGTGAGATTGAATGCCGCCGCCGGAGCATGGGTCCACAGCCAGCGATGCAGGCCGGGCACCGGGGCCGTCAGCGTGAACAAAAAGGCGGCAATCAACAAAAGCAGCAAAACCGTCCATTGCCGCCGCCCAGCCGCCAAGACAAACGCCACCCCCGCCAGCGCCCAACCCACATAGCCCAACTGGAAATCCCCGAGCTGATCGCCCCGCGCGCTGACTGGATGCAGGGAGGCGGCGAAACTGCGGCTCACCTCGATCAACAGCAGGGAGATGTCGTGCGGCCGCGTGACGTCCTGGTAGGGGGAAATTGTCAGGGCGGAGGCGAAGCCAAAGCCCGCCAGAATGATGAACAGGGCGACAGTGCCCGCGAGCACTGGCAGTTCACGCCAGCCTGGCGGCCGAAGGCACAAGGCGACCACTTGCAGGGAGAGCGTTATCACGCTCATCCAAAGGGCCACCGGCGGATGAGCCAGCCAGCAGGCGGCCAGAGCAGTGGCCAGCAGGACGAGATCAGCCCGGCGGCGTCCGGCCAAAGCGGCGAGATTGGCCGCGATGATCAGCGGCACGAACGGAACCGTCGTGACGGTCATGTAGAGGTCCATGCCGTAGGCGGCGGCCAGAACCGACGGGGAGAGGATGTAGAGGCAGGACAATCCCGAGGCAGTTCCGGGAGTGGCGGGAGTGGCCCGGCGCAATGCCCAGTAGCAGGCCGCCGCGCCGCCGATCAGGCTGAGAGCCAGGGTCAGGTTCTGCAGCGACCAGAATCCAAGCTGGCGCAGAGCCAGAACGTCCAGGGCGCCGGCCAGATAATCCATATAGGGCGCGGTGCGCAGCGGATGGATGCGGCCGTTGAACGCGAACTCGGTCTGCCCGGCCAGCACGGGCAGCGTCCCGGCGCGAAACTGCGTCACGGCATCGGCGACGGAAAGATGGTAGTTGTAGGCTTCCCTGGTGCCGAGGGCGCGCGAAGTAAGGAATGGTCCCGCCGCGAACAAACCGGCCAGGGCGAGGACGGTCAGGCGAATCCATTTCATTGGCAGGGAATTACCAGGAGCGCGCGGGAAGGATGGCATTTTTTTGTGGGAGCGGGAAAATGTCGCCACGCTGGGAGGCTCTTATCGCCAAACGCAAACCACTTTGGATGGTATCGTTCCGTGTCAGGCCGCGGGAGGTTCTTGTAGGAGGCATAAGGAATGCGGAAGCTTTGGGTTCTTTCCAAGAAACGGCGAGCCTCATCAGGTTACTGCTCTCGGAGCACGTCACAAAAGCGGATTCCGGTTCCGGTGCAATTCTCTCTGCGCGGCCCCCAAAGCGACGCTCGATCTCCCGCTCCATCAGGATGCAGCGTGGTTGGATGCGATCTTCGCCCGGTTGTTTCCGGTCTTCGGACCGCACGCTTTTGCCCGGCAATCCGCACAACCGGGTTATTGGGAAGGGACTGTTTGATCTGGCAGCACCTGCAAGTCGAAGATCGAGCCATCCAGTTTGGTTCCCGTAGTTGAACCGCCTAGCGGATTGGCTCCGATATGGATCTGGGCGAGATCAGCGGGATAGAATTCGGAGCGGCCGGAAAAAACCAACCGGCCGTTTAGCATGACACTGTATGAACTGGCCCGTTCATGGTCCGGAGGGCCCAAGGCATGCAAGCTGCCCCAGTCGAGACGAACAGCCAGGCCGCCGCTTGAATCAAAAGGGATCAATTCACTGCGTCCGCCGCCCACCCCCCAATGATCGAAGCCCAGGCGAATGTGAGTTGCATCTTCGATCACGAGGTAAAGGAAATCAGCCTTGCCGGGTTCGCCCGATACAATGAGTGGCTGGGACTGACCCAGTGCGCGGGGATTCAAGCGCAGGTAAAAGGACAGAGTCCCGGAGCCAGATAACAAGGGTGCCGGAACGGGCCCAGTGTCACGGACAAGGCGGACCGGATCGACCGGAACGATCTCAAGGATAGTGCCCCCAAACATTGGGCTGCACACGCTCGAGCGGCATGCGTTCAGGCCCCAGAAAACATTTCCCGGAGTGGTCCGATAAGTTTCCACATTTTCGCGCAATACGGTGTGCCCATCAAGGATCAGGATGAATTGGGTGCCGGCGACCGCGGGCTGGCCAAGGCCGTTTGCGACGATGGTGAGTTCGTGGATATCGGTCGATGAAACGACCAAAGGCGCTGAATAGATAGCGCCTCCATTCCAATGATCCAAACCCAGAATTATTTCAGAATTGGGCAAGTAACGGATGAACACTGCATCGGCCCGGCCGGATTCTCCCATGGAGAGAAGCGGGTCGACGCCATCACTCCTCCGCCCGGCCGGGAGGCGGAAACGGATGGTTGCGGCACCGGTTTGCACCGGCGCAAAGGCCGTCCACGAATCGATTTTCATGGGCAGTCGCGTGATGGACATTATATTTCCGGTGAACTTCCGTGCCGTGACATCGGCCAGCACGTTGCTTTCGCCGAGTTTGAGGGCCGAAGGAGAAGAGATGTTGTAGTCGCTCGCGCCGGTCACGATGGTGCGGCCATCGAGCTTTACCTTGAAGAGACTCTTGGCCTGCTTGACGGCTTCGCGGGCATATCCGTCAAAAAGAGGATGACGGATTTCGGGGAGGAGCGACCCCATGTAAATTTCCAGTTCGTGGGGTTGACTGAAATCCAAAGTCACCGGCTCGCTGAGCGGTCCGCCCGCCCCGGAATGGAACAATCCGATTTGAACGGTGGAATTGTCGCCATACTTCACATAGCAGAGATCGTGCGAGTCCAGCCCGGTGAGGATCAGGGGCTGGGCTTCGCCCGCGCGATCCGGGGGAAAGGTCACCACCATCCGGATCGGGCCGTAGGTGATGCCCCGCAGGCTATCCCAGCGGCTGACGAGTCCGTTGAAGGCCCGGGTGAGATGGGGGAGGCTCGTTTCGAAATTCGTCAGCGCGATCGTGAAAAGAAGACTCACCAGCACGGCCACTCCGCAAAGTCCGGTGCCACCCCACATCGTCACCTTGTGCAGGACGGGGCGGCGGGTCCAGTGGGAAAGAGCGGCAAACCAACCGAGCACCGCGACATAGTTCCAAGGCACAATGAAATCGATTTCGTAGTGGAAAAGGAAGAGGCGATAAGAGGCGAGCAAAAGGAAGATGCCGGTAAAACCGGACAGCAAGGCCAGCTCGGCGGTGCGAGTTTTCGCCGGACGGATATTTGATCCCCGCCACCCGAGGGAAAGCCCCAGGCTCAAAACTGAAACCGGGCAGGCCCACAACAATCCCACCGGCATGACATCAAACCGATTGGCAAGAAAAGGGAAATAGTGGGCGAAACCGAAGGGAGACAAAATGTATTTAACCAAATGCGGCCAGAAAAAATCCGGCGCGAGCATGCGCAGGGAGCGGTAGTCGACATCGGTTAGCTGGAGGCGATTGCCGAACTCGAAGGGAGAGTCAAATCGAGCGTAGTTGTAGGCGAACAGCACGGCGACAACCAGGGTGACGGGAACGGTTCCCGCCACCGTCAGGTGCCATGGCGGGATGCGGCGGTGGCGTCCAAGATAAATGCCCACCGGCCCCAGCATGGCGATCGCGGGCAGAAAACTTGGGCGACAGGCGACGGCCAAGCCGCAAGCGAGACTCGCGAACGCGAAGAACCGAAGCGGGGTCGAACGGTCCAGCGCGTGCAACAGGCAGAAGAAGACGAGCAGCAGGGACAGACCGGCGCCCTGTTGGGCTACGGTGCCGGCATTGATCCCCACGAGCAGAACCGTGGTGAAACTTCCCAAGGTGGTTACGCCGTAGACCGGGACCATCGCCCAGAGGCCAACTCCGAAATAGAACCGGCTCCGCAGTCTCAACAAAACAAGCAGGCTAAGGGCGCTGGTGGCGATGGCCAGGAGGGCGGTTGCCCCCGGTTCGGTCAGGTAAGTATGGGTCAGCAGCCGCCAAGGCAGCGTGAGAAACAGAATGGGGCCGAGACCGAAATAGGAGTAATATTTCCCTTGGTAGTAGGAGAGATCCAAAATCCGGAAATCCCTGTTCTGATCGCCGTCATACGGGTTGGCCAGTTCGGCGAGCTTCGGGTGCGGCGCGAGTTTGAGATGGAGCTGTCCGGAGACAAAAGCCTCCGTCTGGTAACCATAGAAACTCTGCGGATTTTTTGCCCAGATATTGAACTGGATCAGCCAAAGATAAAAGGCGGAGCTGGCAAAAAGGAGCAGCGCGAGAGTGCAGGCTGCGGCGGAGGGCTTGTGATTCATTCGCTATGGGTCCGATACCCCGGAGCTTGCTCCGGCTTGGTCGGCAGAACGGGATTGAGTGTGGGTTGCATCGGGCTCGAACGGGTTTGCAGAGGTCTTGTCAAATGCCCCGGAGCTTGCTCCGGGGATGGTTTACGAATGCCGATCGTCTCGTCGGCCGTCAGATGGGCCTAGCCGTATCCGGGCAACGACTCACGTCCGGTTCAGTTCCGGGCGTCATAGACCCAGCGGTTGGCCTCGAGCCAGCGGAGGGTGCGGATGATGCCCTGCTGGATGGTGAGCTTCGGTTTCCAGCCGGTGGCCTGGATTTTTTTTGCGTCGAGGAAAATGAAGGGATTGTCGCCGATCCAGCCGCGGTCGCCGCCGGTGTATTCCAGTCTGGGCTTCACCCCCAGCGCGGCGCAGATGTAACCGATGGAGTCGTTGACCTGCACAAACTCGGGGGTGCCGAGATTGTAGACCTGCGTGCGGTGCTTGGCGTCGCGGGCGGTGTGCTGGCGCGCGACGTGCAACATGGCGTCCAGGCAGTCCTGCACGTAGAGGTAGCTTTTGCGTTGTTTGCCGTCGCCGAGCACCCGCAGCCGGTCGGGGTGCTCGACCAACTGCTTGTAGAAGTCGAAGACATGCCCGTGGGTGTAGCGTTCACCGAGGATGGAGACGAAACGAAAGATGTAGGCCTCGTCGAGCTGCCCGCCTTCGGCATAGGAGGAGAGCAGGCCCTCGCCGGCGATCTTGGAGGCGCCATAGAGAGAGGTCTGGATCGGGAAGGCATCGGTTTCGGGCGTCGGCCGGTCGGGGCTGACGAGGGCCTCGCCGTAGGTGGAGCCGGTGGAGGAAAAGGCGATGCGCTTCACTCCGTTGGCGCGCATGGCCTCGAGGACGTTGAAGGTGGCGATGGTATTCTGCTCGAGGTCCTTCTTTGGGTGCGACCAGCCGTCCTTGATGTCGGCGTTGGCGGCGAGGTGGAAGACGAAGTCGCTGCCCTTGACGGCGGCGGTGAGCGCGGGGAGGTCGAGATTGTCGCCGCGCACGAGCCGGAAGCGCGGGTTATGCAACGCTTCCGCGAGAAAGCGTTCCTGGCCAGTGGCGAAATTGTCCCAGCCCGTAACGTTGGCGCCATCGGCCAGGAGGCGGTCGACGAGATTGGAGCCGATGAAGCCGGCGGCGCCGGTCACGAAGATGGTTTGCATAAAAAGGAATCAGGCGGAGAGGGGCTGCGGACGGGGCCGGAGCACGAGGCCGATGCAGAGATTGTTGAAGAGAAAAGGCAGGAAGGGCAGCGGGAACAGCCGGCGCTTTTCGAGGATAAAATAGGGGTCGAGCTCGGCGAGGACCTCGTGGGGGAGGTTGATGTGCTCGCGCTTGATGAAGACATCGTAGGACATGCCGTAGGTCTTTTCGAAAATGCGCTGGGCGGAGATTCTCCGGGCGAAGCCATAGGCCGCGCTGCCTTCGCAGGGGATCACGATGAGCATCTGGCCGCGCGTCTTGTGCAGCAGCCGATAGGCCTCGCGGATGGCGGCCGGGAGGTTGGGCAGATGCTCCATGACGTGGACGGCGATGTAGCGGTCGAAGAAACCGTCGGGGAAGTCCATGCGCTGCTGGCAGTCGCCGACGATGGTCTGGACGTTCGGGTGGAGGCGCTTGATCTCCGCGGCCATGTTCTCCCGGAACTCATTGCAGTAATAGTTGTGTTCCTGCTCGGGGGTGAGCTTCTCGTAGTGCAGGTGGCCGCCGAGGCCGGCGCCGATCTCAATCGTGGTCTTGAAGCCGGGGCGGGAGTGGCGGACCGGGAAGTTGTGGTTGAAATCCTCGATCATTCCGTAACGGCTGCGGCCGGCGAGTTCGACATGCCACTGCTTCATGAAGTCGTCGTTGATGCGTTGCTGCTCGGGAGTCAGCGGGGGAAGAATTTTGGGCCACTTGGCGGTTTGCATGTCCGATGAGAATGAACCGAGAATCACCTTAGCGGGAAGGCGAAATTCACCTGATCGGCCGAATCTCCGCCGGCGAAGCCTGGTCCGTCCGGGGCCGGAGTTGAAAGGGAACTGACTCCGAGTGGGCCGCAACGCGCGGCGGACGGCTTGCGCGCTTGCCGGCAGCGGATATCGCGTCTTGCTAATAGCTTGCCCCGGCAATCCTGTTTTCCCCAAGCTGTCCCCACTTTTTCCCATCGTTCGCCCAATGTCACACGTCCGGCTGCCCGCGTT
The DNA here is from genome assembly GCA_043783345.1 of Verrucomicrobiota bacterium. Lineage (GTDB taxonomy): Bacteria > Verrucomicrobiota > Verrucomicrobiia > Opitutales > Opitutaceae > Lacunisphaera. The sequence continues at coordinate 5,120 of JAYVZM010000101.1, read as the reverse complement.
TGCCCATCAACCCCTGATCCTGTCGGTGCTCGTTCCCGTCTACAACGAAATCGGCACGGTGCGGGAAGCCCTGGACGAAATAGCGGGCAAGACGATTCCCGGTTGGGTCCTGGAAATCATCATCATCGAGAGCAACTCATCGGATGGCTCGCGGGCCGTGGTGCGCGAGTTCGAGGGCCGGGAACGGGTGACGGTGATCTGGGAGACTTCGCCCCGGGGCAAGGGGCACGCGGTCCGGGCGGGGCTGGCGCACGCGACCGGGGATGTGATCCTGATCCAGGATGCCGATCTGGAGTATGATCTGGAGGACTACGACGTCCTGCTGGCCCCCATCGCCGCCCGGACACAAAGCTTTGTGCTGGGCTCGCGCCACGGCGAGGGCGGATGGGCGATCCGGAAATTCAACGATCAGCCGTTGCAGGCCGTCATTCTCAATGCCGGCCATTGGTTTTTCACGTTCTGTCTCAATGCCTCGCTGGGCATCTGGCTGCGGGATCCGTTCACCATGTATAAGGTGTTCCGCCGGGATTGTCTGGATGGCCTGATGCTGGAATGCGACCGGTTCGACTTCGATTGGGAGCTTTTGATCAAGCTGGTGCGCCGCGGGCACCGCCCGATCGAGATCCCGATCAACTATGAATCCCGCTCCTTCAAAGCGGGCAAGAAGGTGACCTACGTCCGCGACCCGCTCACCTGGCTTTGGGCGCTGGTCAAATATCGATTCTGCAAATTGGATCAGGGGCCGGTGCCGCCGCGGAGCGGCGGACGCGATGAATAGGCCGGCGGCGATCACCACGGCAGTCTCTCCACCAGCACGAAGCGTCCGGTGAACGAACTTTCGCATGTGCTGGCGCCGATGAGATTGCTGCCGAGGGCCACCTCGCCGGATTCGTTGGAATAGGGAGCGAAGCCGGGCACAAAGACCGTCTTGCCGTTAAGCCGCACTTCAAAACGGTTGCGGAGCTGCTCCGCCAAATGCGGATCGCGTCCATTCCATGCGGAGTCGTTGGGGGGCGGAAGCAACGCGCCGCTCCATATTTCGATCAACTGTGATTGATCGCGGTTTACCCGGATGGGCTCACTCATCGATCCCCCCAACCCCCAGTGATCGTGGCCGAAGCGCAGAGTGCCATCGGGTTCATAGCGCACGAAAAGCACATCGGCGCGGCCGGTGTGACCGGTGACAAGAAGCGGCTCAGACAGGGGCACGGGAATATCGGGAAATATCACCGCCAGCCGTAAAGGGCCCCATTGCTTCATGTTCTCAACCGGCTTGGCCGCAATCCTCTTGGCTTTGCGGATCGCGCCAGGAAAGTATTCGATGGCTGTCGAAGCTCGGATGGTGTTGAACCCGAATTCGACCTCATCGGAGGTCGAGGAGTTGAAAGGTCTGGAGGTGTCGATGAGCGACTCTCCATTAAAAACAATCCGCAATCGTTGCCGGAGAAACGGTGAAACATGATCTTTTTCAGGCGGGTAGAGTGAGCCCATTTCAATCTCGACCACCTGATCCTGGGCGGAATCGAACGGCACGGACGCAGTCACGATGGCTCCGGCTCCAAAGCTGTCGTGGCCGAAGCGGACCAACCCGTTTTCCAGCAGCTGAACAAACAACAAATCTCCGCGGTCCCGGCTTCCGGTTGCGACCAAGGGCAATCCCTCGTCGCCCGATCGAGGGGGAAGATGGAGGGTCAGTCGAACGGGACCTTCGCTGCGCTCAAAGCCGGCGGCCGCGGCAAGCTCTATCCCCGTTCGGCGCTGGGCCAGGATGCGTCCGGTGAAAGCAGGGTCGGAAATATCCTGGGACATTTCGCTTCGGCCAACCAATATTCCTGGAGGTGTCGAGGGATAGACGGGAAAATTGCCTTGAAGAACCGGGTGGCCGTCGAGCTCGATTTTCAAGCGGCGGTGGATACGCGCCACTTGGGAGGGGAGCCATGCGGAAAACACCGGATGTCCGCGAGGGGGATAAAGGGATCCCATGGCGATCCTGACCCGGTGAGGCACCTTGTAGTCGATTCCGATCGGTTCGCTCGCCGGGCCGCCCCGGCCCAGATGGAAGGCCCGAAACTGAACATGGGTTTCGTCAAGGTAACGCACCGCAATGTTGTCTCCGCCTTGCTTGTCGTAGCCGGTGGTCAGGAGCGGCTCCGTCGCACCGATACGATCGCGGGGAAACGCCAGGTCGAGCTCCAGCGGACCGTGGCGAGTCCCGGCATGGGTTTCGACCCAATAGGCGGGTGTATTCAAGAGGCGCTCCAGCCAGAGCATGTTCGCGGTGCCATCGTGCCGGGGCAACGTGAGCATCATGCCGGTGAAAATGGCATAGACGGCCAGCGCGGCCACAAGCGGTCCAGTGATCCAACGCAGAAAACGGTGCGGCGTTCGCTGGGTGGCCTCAAGGCCGGCCATGGCGACGACGGCAGCCAGCAACAGCAGCCCGGGCACGAAATCCGTGAGGTAGCGCTCCTCGCCGCCGAAAAAGAGACACAGCAAGCTGAAATTGGCGGCTGCTGCGCCCAACAACATCATTCCAGCCAGCACCCACTGTCGCTGCCGCAGTCGCGGGTTTGCCCAGGTGAGGGGAAACAACGCCGCCAAAACCGCCAGCGGCAGATGGGGCAGAATGCCCCAGGGCCGCTCGGCGGCCATGATGAAGGGAAAATAACGGATGAAATCCGCCCGATGGAAGAGATAGAGGGAAATGTTTTTCGGGATGAACTCAGGTCCGACGAGACGGACCGCCCGGAGATCGCCGGACGCCAGGGAGAACCGGATGCCGAATTCGAACGGGCTGTCGAAACGCATGTAGTTGTAGAACATGAGCACGACGCCAATCATCGCGGCTGGCACGACGGCGGCGGCGAGCAGTCTGAGGCCCGTCCATCGCCAGCGAACCTCACGACCCGAAATCCACCACAGCCAAACGGCTGGAGCCGCCAGTGCTGCGAGGCCGAGCACATAGATGGGGCGGGCCCCAACGGCCAGACCCCAAAAGAGACTGGCGGTCGCCAACCAGCCGGCCGCGGCGCCAGGCTGCTTTGCGGACAAGGCATAATTCGTGGCGGAAAAGGCGACCATGAGACAGAAAAAGGCACACGCAATCGGCACGGCATAGAACGTATTGCTCGTGGCCAAAGTGAAAAGCGGCGGGTTGAAGCCGATGACCAGGATCAGCAGCAGCAGCCAACCGGTGGATAGGGTCGGAAACCAACGGCGGCGGGCCGTGACCAGCCAGGCCACGGCAAGAAGGATTCCTCCGAATAACATCAAAGCGGTTCCCATGGTTTCGCTGAGATAGGTGCCGGTGAGACACCGCCATGGCAGGTAAAGCAGGATCACGGGCGCGGCGCCGTAGTAGAGATAGAAGCGCCCCCGGTAATAGCTCATATCGTGCGGGCGATTTGCTCCCTGGAGGCCGGCATAGGGATTTTTCAAGGCCAGCAACCGGGGGTCAGTGCCGATCTTGAGATGAAACTGTCCGGCCAAAAAGGCTTCCGTCAGCAAACCATAATAGCCATTGGGCAGGGGCGAGGGGCGCCGGGACTCGACGGGAATGGAAAAATAATAGGCCCAGGCCAAGATGCCCAGGGCAACCGCAATGAGAAACCGCTCCCGCCAGGGACGTCCTTGTTGCAGCGGGGCTCCAGGGAGGACCGGTGCCGGAGACTGGGTATTTTGATTCATTCTCGGCGGCAGAAGGTTGGGGCGTGCGAGGTGGCTGCGGATTCGAGGGAAGGGTGGATTTCACCGCAAGCAACAAGCATCGGCAAATCAGTCTGCGCCCGCTCTCGCCGGGCCGGATTAAAATACGATGTAGATGAAGGGCCGGCCGGGCAGCCCGACGCGATAGAGCAGGTAATGCAGCATGAGAGCGATGAGCAGGCCGGTCAGCAGGGAGGCGGCATGTCCCAGCATCGCGACGGCGCGGGGCGGCAAGGCTTGCCAGAATCGAACCAGAAGTTTCGGCGTCATGACGGGTCAGGGTCGAAGGTAGCCCAGTCCGGCGGCGAGCCGCCGGATTTCTGGAGCGAGGCGGGTGGCGAGTTTTCGCCCGCCATGGGCCGTGAGGTGGGTCCGGTCACCGAAATCATCGTCCGTGAAATCGGGACCATAGTCCATGGCGGCGTAGCCCAGGCCCTGCCACTCGGTCACGGAATCATGGAAGGCCAGCTCGTCCCGGGCCTGCTCCGTCGGAGTCAACTGGCGGGTGTAATAGGGGCTGTTGCGGGAATGGATGATCAGCGTGCGCGCCTTGAGCGAATCGGGGAAGGCCAGGACGGCCAGCTTGCGGAAGTGGCCAAGCGCCAACTCATCGAGCTGCCATCGGCCCGAGGCATCCAGGCGATAAAACTGCGCGCTGGTGTTGCGCGTGATCTGCATTTCCGCCTCGAGGAATTTGCCGGCGAAGCGCTCGCGGAAAGGGATGGACTCAAAATCAGGTTCGGCGTCGACAAACGAATTCCGGGGGCGGAAGGCGCGTGAGAGCTCGGGTGTCAGCCAGGTGGGGAAGGTGAAAAACCTGGTGGTTGACCACCAGTTCCAGAAGTCACGGAACCGCAGCACCGCATCCAGCCGTGCCCCGTAGGACAGCGCCCGGGCGTCGGGATAGATGTCGGGGCGGGCCAGATAGTCCCGGACCACGGCATCGCGCGCGGGGAAGCCGACCAGCCAGCCTTTGTAGGAGGCATCGAACAGCATGAAGCGGTAGTCGAGACCACCGGCGGGCGACGTGGAGGTGAAGGGCAGCATGTTGGCGAGATAGATCTGCCGGGGATATTCGTCGCGCAGCGACTCGGCGGCCAGTGCGCCCGCATCGGTCGGACTCGAGCCGCGGAAGGCGAGGTTGACCACGGCGTAGCGGTCTCCCAGCAGTTCCTGCAGGTGCCGCGTCCAGAGTTTCTCCACGGGTTGGCCGACGCCCTGAAAGATGGAATTGCCGCCGACAATCACGAGGACCTGCTCCGGCCGGCAGCGGGCGCGAACGATGGCGCGCATCTCGCCGATGGTAGGCTGATACATGGATTCCGGTGCGATCAGGGGATGGAAGCGGACAAAGTTGCGGTGCCAGTCGCGATCGGTAACGGCGCGTCCGGCCCAGGCGAGACCGAGCAGGCCGA
>JAYVZM010000100.1:0-14774 GCA_043783345.1 Verrucomicrobiota bacterium | reverse complement strand
TCGACGCCCGGCCTGTCGGCCGGCGCTGGCCCGCCGACGAATTCCGCGAGGATGCCTGGCGCACGCTCTCGAACCCCGCCCTCGACTGGTCCTGGTGGGCCGCCGATCCCAGGGAACAGGAGCAGTCGAACCGCGTGCTGGCATTTTTCGCCAAGCAACCGCCCGACGACTGGCCGGACCACATCCGCACTGACGGCACGCCGCTCCGCTCGGGCGAAAAATCGGCCGGCCTCTACGCCATGGCCGCCGCTGCCGGGCTGGCCGCCGATCCCGCGGTCGCCACGCCGTTCGTCCAGCGCCTGTGGGACATGAAAATTCCCGACGACACCGGGCGCAATCACGATGGCGTGCGCAAGGAAGGCGAACTGCGCAGCTGGCGCTACTACGACGGCCTGCTCACCATGATCGCCCTGCTCGAGGTGAGCGGCCAGTTCCGCATCTACGCCCCGCCGCCGGTCAGGTAGGACAGGTCTTTGACCTGCCTGCTTGCCCCTGACGACATTCCACCACCTTTCTCGCCATGAAGCTCCTTCGTCTCCTTTTCCTCACCCTCACTTTCACCCTCACTCTTTCCGCGGAGGACGGCTATCGCCTCTGGCTGCGCTATGACCCGGTTGCTGACGAACCGCTGCGTCATGCCTACCGCGCCGCCCTCGCGCGGATTGTCCTGGCCACGCCCACCGGCGCCGATTCTCCTACGCTCGCCGTGGCACGCGCCGAGCTTTCGGACGCCCTCGGCCATATGCTCGGCGCGGCGCCGAAGATCGAAATTGAAAAGGCCGGAAACATCCCGGCAGCCGTCGGGGAGGAAGGCTACTCGCTGCAGAGTCTTCCGGCGGGCCGGTTCGTCATCGCTGCGCACCAGGATGTCGGCGTGCTCTACGGCGCGTTTGCCCTGCTGCGCAATCTGCAGACGAATCAGCCGCTGGAGAACCTCGACCTGATCAGCGCCCCGAGGATCCAGCGCCGGCTCCTTAATCATTGGGACAACCTCAACCGCACCGTCGAGCGCGGCTACGCCGGCTTTTCGCTCTGGGAATGGTTCTACCTGCCCGAGATCATCAATCCGCGCTACCGCGACTACGCCCGGGCCTGCGCCTCTCTCGGCCTGAACGGCACCGTCATCAACAACGTCAACGCCGATGCCCAAATCCTGACGCCCGCCTACCTGGTCAAGGTCGCCGCCCTGGCCGGGGAGTTCCGTCCCTACGGCGTCCGCGTTTATCTCACCGCCCGCTTCAGCGCTCCGCTCGAGATCGGCGGACTCAAGACCGCCGACCCGCTTGACCCAGCCGTCGCCGCCTGGTGGCAGGCGAAGGTCGCCGAGATCTACGGCGCGATCCCCGACTTCGGCGGCTTCCTCGTCAAGGCCAACTCCGAGGGCCAGCCCGGCCCGCAGGACTACCACCGCACCCACGCCGACGGAGCGAACCTGCTGGCCGACGCCCTCGCGCCGCGCGGCGGCATCGTCATGTGGCGCGCCTTCGTCTACGCGGCCAGCAACACCGAGGACCGCGTGAAGCAGGCCGTGAGCGAGTTTGGTCCGCTCGACGGCCGGTTCCGCGACAACGTCGTCATCCAGATCAAAAACGGCCCGCTCGATTTCATGCCGCGCGAACCCTTCTCCCCGCTGTTCGGCGCCATGCCTCATACCCGTCTCGCCGCGGAACTCCAGATCACCCAGGAATACCTCGGACAGTCCGTCCAACTCGCCTACCTCGCCCCGCTGTGGAAGGAGACGCTCGACGCCGACACCTGTGCGAATGGTCCTGGCTCCGCCGTCGCCCGGATCGTGGATGGCAGCCGCAAGCTTCAGCATCCCTCCGTCATCGCCGGCGTTGCCAACACCGGCACCGACCGTAACTGGACCGGCCATCTGCTCGCCCAGGCGAACTGGTATGCCTTCGGCCGGCTCGCCTGGGACCATACGCTCACGTCCGAAGCCATCGCCGAGGAGTGGACCCGCCTGACCTTCGGCAACGACCCTGCCACCGTCCCGACGATCAGCAAGCTGCTGCTCGGCTCCCGCGAAACGATGGTCAACTACTCCATGCCGCTCGGCCTGCACCACATCATGGCCGAGGGCCACCACTACGGCCCGGGCCCCTGGGTGGACAAGCTGGGCCGGGCCGACTGGACCGCCGTTTATTATCATCGGGCCGATGAACAGGGTCTCGGTTTTGATCGCACCGTCACCGGCTCCAACGCCCTCGAACAATACGCCCCCGAATGGCGGAAGCTCTGGGGCAATCCCGCCACCTGCCCGGAGAACCTGTTGCTCTGGTTCCATCACGTCGCGTGGGACCACCCGATGAAATCCGGCCGCATCCTCTGGGACGAACTCTGCCTCCGCTATCAGCAGGGCGTCGGCGAGGTTCGCGTCATGCAGCGCGAATGGGAGTCGCTCGCCGGCCGGATGGACGACGAACGCTTCACGAGCGTCAGACAGCGGCTCGCCCGCCAGGAACAGGATGCCCGCGACTGGCGCGACGCCTGCCTGCTCTACTTCCAACAATTTTCCAGGCGTCCGCTGCCCGCCGGGGTCGAGCCGCCCGCCCGCCCGCTCGACTACTACACCTCGCAGCAGCTCCGCAACATGCCCGGACATCGGTGACTGTTCCGGGATTCTTCGCTTCGCTCAGCATGACACCAAAAGGCTTTTCTCTCTTCTCTTTTGCCCTGATCACCGCCTGCACCGCCCGCGCCGCCGGGCCCGCTCCCGTCGCCTTCGACTCCTTCACCTACACGGGTCGCGACACGGTCTTCGAGCAGCCGCTGCCGGCCGGTCACTACCGCAATCCCATCCTCGCCGGCTACTATCCCGATCCGAGCATTTGCCGCGTGGGCGGCGATTACTACCTGATCAACTCCACCTTCGCCCACTTCCCTGGCATTCCCATTCATCACAGTCGCGATCTGGTGAACTGGACGCAAATCGGCCATGTCATCGACCGGCCCACCCAATTGAAATACGACGGTCTTGGCGTCTCCCGCGGCCTCTTCGCCCCGGCCCTCAGCCACCACCACGGCACCTTCTACGTCGTCTGCACCATGGTCGATGCCGGCGGCAATTTTCTCGTGACCGCCGCGAACCCCGCCGGCCCGTGGTCCGATCCAACCTGGTTCGATTTTGAAGGCATCGATCCATCGCTTTTCTTCGACGACGACGGCCGCGCCTGGATGGTCAACAACGGCGAGCCCGTCGGCGAACCCCTCTACCCGGGCCACCGCGCCATCTGGATCCAGGAATTCGATCTCGCGACGAAGAAGCTCACCGGCCCGCGTTCCGTCCTCGTCAATGGCGGCGTCGATCTGGCGAAGAAACCCGTCTGGATCGAGGGACCTCATCTCTACAAGCGCGCCGGCTGGTATTACCTGTGTTGTGCCGAGGGCGGCACCAGCGACCAGCACTCGCAGGTTGTCCTCCGCAGCAAATCGCCCACCGGGCCCTTTGCGCCGTGGGACCGGAATCCCATCCTCACCCAACGCGACCTCGACGGCGCGGCGCCTGGAGCGGTCACGAGCACCGGACACGCCGACCTGTTCATCGGTCCCGATGGCAATTGGTGGTCGGTCTTTCTCGGCTGCCGGCCGTTTGCCGGACGCTACTATGCCACCGGACGCGAAACCTTCCTGCTGCCGGTGAAATGGACCGACGATGGCTGGCCGCAAATCCTGCCGCCCGGCGAACGCGTGCCCTTCATTGTGCCCGCGCCTAAACCTGTCTCGCCTCAATCTCCGTCCTCGGTCCTCCGTCCTCCGTCCTCCGATATTCCCCTCACCGGCAACTTCACCTGGCGTGACGAGTTCGATAGCCAGGCGCTTTCGCCGCTCTGGATCATGCTCCGGACGCCCAAGGAAAACTGGTGGAGCCTGGCCGATGGCCGGCTGAACCTGACCCCGCGCACCGCCCCTCTCTCGGGCAACGGCAACCCGTCCTTCCTCGGCCGCCGGCTGCAACATGCGAAGTTCGAAGCCTCGGCCAAGCTGCAGGTCCCCACGACAGCCGGAGTGTCCGCCGGGCTCGTTGTCTTCCAGAACGAGACGCACCATTATTACTTCGCCGTGCGGCGCCTGGCCGGCGGCCTCAGCGCGGTGATCGAGAAGTGGAACGGCCAGGGCGCCGAAACGCTGAGCACCGCCCTCCTGCCCGAAACCAGGGAAATCGAGTTGCGCCTCATCGGTGACGACAAGGCGCTCTCCTTCGCCTATGCGCTCAAACCCGGCGATTGGCGCACGCTCGTGGCCGACGCCGATGCCACCGTCATCACCACGCAGGCCGCTGGCGGTTTCGTCGGTGCAGTCGTGGGCCTCCACGCGCGACTCGAGCCGTGACAAAAAACCGGCAAACGGTTTTTATTTCGCCACCACGCCCATGAAACTGCCCCTCCGCCCCGCCCTGTTCTGTTTGCTCGCGTTTCCGGTCGCGCTGCTCCGCGCCGCGCCGGAATATCCGCTCTCCCCCGACTCGATCATGCAGCCCGGTGTGCCGCACGGCGAACTGCTCAAGTTCGAATTCGCGGCCTCGAAGATCTTCCCCGGCACCGTGCACGAGGTCACCGTCTACGTCCCGCGCCAATACGACCCGGCGAAGCCCGCGTGCGTGCAGGTCCACCAGGATGGCGTGCAGTTCAACGCCCCCACGGTGTTCGACAACCTCATCGCCCGCGGGGAGCTGCCGGTGCTCATCGGGGTCTTCGTCAAGCCCGGCGTCGTGCCGGCCGCCGATCCCGCGACCGCCCTCGCGCGCTACAACCGCAGTTTCGAATACGACGGCCTCGGCGACGCCTATGCGCGCTTCCTGCTGGAAGAATTGCTCCCCTTCGTCGAGACGAAGCAGGCCGCCGACGGCCGCGCCCTCCGGCTCTCGCAATCCGGCAACGACCGCGCGATCGCCGGCCAGAGCAGCGGGGCGATCGCGGCGTTCACCGCGGCGTGGGAACGGCCGGACGCCTTCACCCGTGTGCTCAGCGCCATCGGCACCTACGTCGACCTGCGCGGCGGCGCGTGCTATCCGTCGCTCATCCGCAAGACCGAGCCGAAGCCCCTCCGCATCTTCCTCCAGGACGGCAGCAGCGATCTCAACATCTACGCCGGCGACTGGTGGATGGCCAACCAGACGATGGAACGCGCGCTGACCTACGCCGGCTACGAGCTGAAACACGCGTGGGGCGAGGGCGGGCACAGCGGGAATCAAGTCACGGCTCTGTTTCCCGACGCGGTCCGCTGGCTGTGGCACGACTGGCCGCAGGCCGTCAAAGCCGGCGCGCTGCCGGGCGAACGCACCGGACCGCTTCTCATCCCCGGCGAGGGCTGGCAGCTCGTCGGCGAGGGCTACAAGCTGACCGAAGGCGCCGCGACCAACGCGAAGGGCGAAGTGTTCTTCACCGATATCCCAGCCAGCAAGGCCTACAGGCTCGACGCCGACGGCAAGCCGGTCGAGTTCATCGCCGACACCAAGCGCGCCAATGGCCAGGCGTTCGGCCCCGATGGCCGGCTCTACGCGGCCGCCACCGGTCCGCGGCAGATTCTCGCCTACGACGACACCGGGAAAGCTACCGTCGTCGCCGACGGCATCGCCGGCAACGACCTGGTCGTCGCCCACAACGGCAACGTCTATGTGACGAACCCTCCGGGTGGAAACAGCAACGATGTAAGCCGGGTCTGGCTGATCAAGCCCGACGGCACGAAGCAGGTCGTCGACACCGGCCTGCGCTACGCCAACGGCATCGCCCTCTCGCCCGACCAGTCCCTGCTCTACGTTGCCGACTACCGTTCGCATTGGGTTTACAGCTATGTCGTGCAGCCCGACGGCACGCTCGCGCACAAGCAGCGGTATTACTGGCTCCACGAGCCGGACACCGAGGACCAGAGCTTCGCCGACGGCCTGAAGGTCGATCGCAACGGCCTGCTCTACGTCGCCACCCGCCTCGGGGTGCAGGTCTGCGACCAGGCCGGCCGCGTCAATTTGATCATCCCCACGCCCAACGGCCGGATCACCAATCTCGTGTTCGGCGGCGAGAAATACGACACGCTCTACGCCACCTGCAACGACAAGGTCTACCGCCGGAAGCTCAACGTCACCGGCGCCAACGCCTGGGCGCCGCCGCTGAAGCCCGCTCAGCCGCAGTTATAGGACTCCGGCAATCCCCGGCGGTATCGGCCATGAAGAAATTTCTCGCACTCTCCTTCCTGCCGCTCAATGCCGATCTCGGCCTGCTGATCTACCGCGTCGTGCTGTCGTTTCTCGTCATTCGTTATCATGGCTGGGGGAAACTCGCCGGTTGGGCCGATGAAAAGCTCCACCTGCCCAATCTGTTCGCGCTCGACGGCTGGCGGAAGGAATTCCACACCTTCCCCAACTACATCGGCATCAGCTCCGAGCTGAGTTATGTGCTCGTCACGTGGTTCGAGACCTTCGGCTCGATGTTGATCATCGCGGGCCTTTGCGCGCGTCTCAACGCGCTGGGCATGTTCATCACCCTGATGGTCGCGTTCGTCTTTCACCATCACTTGCACCTGTCCGGCCCCAACTCCGGCGAGGTGGCCTTCGCCTACGGATTCGCCTACCTGCTGCTGGTCCTCGCCGGCCCGGGGAAATATTCACTCGACCGGAAGTTCGGGCTCTGAGCCCGGGGCTGCCGCAGGAACTTCGCGTTCCATCAGGAACGGCCCTGCGCTCTGAGGTTTGCCTGCTGTGCCTAAGAAATCTGGGAACTACCCAGAGCCGCAAGACGTAGCGCCCCGTAGCCAGCGCGCTCGGGGCGCGTAAGCATGGCATTGGCTGCGTCGTCGCCGATGAAGCGCCCGGCCGAGCCGTCCCAGGTGAGCGGACGGCCCGTCTTCATCGCGATCCAGCTGAGAATGCAGGCCGTGTTGCTGTGGTGCGCCATGGCAGCGGGCGACAGCGGCGTGGCGCGGGTCTTCACGCACTCGAGCCAGTTACGGTGGTGCGACAGACTGTGCGGGAACTGGACGACGACGCCGGCCGGATCGAGCAGCTTCGGGTCGCTGGCGGCGAGCCAGTGCAGGCTCCCGGGAGTGTTGCTCTTCGGGTCGCTGGCCGTCGCGCCCTCGTCGCGCGCCACGAAAATCCAGCCTTGGTCGCCGATGAACTTGATGCCGTTCTGAAGCTTGTCCGACACGGTCATGCGGACGTCGCCGGGATAGGTCAGCTCGACGTGATAGGCGCCGTGCACGTTCCAGATCTTGTTGGTCGGGAACTCGCCCCGGCCCTCGATCTTGAGCGGGCCGCCAAATTCCTGGTCCATGCCCCAGTGAGCGACGTCGAAGTGGTGCGCCCCCCATCCCGTGATCATGCCGAGGCAGTAGGACTCATTGCGCAGCCAGCCGGGTCGCGAGCCAATGTCGGTCTGTGAATGCACGCGCTGCTCGGTGTAATAAACCTCGGGCGTCGGACCGAGCCACAGATCGTAGTTGAGGTTGGCCGGCACGGGCTGCTGCGGGTCATCCGGCTTGGTCGGGTCGATGGGCAGGCCGATCTCGACGGCCTTGATGCGGCCGACGCGCCCGCTGCGCACGAACTCGCAGGCCTTGCGGAATTGCTCGTTCGGGCCCCAGGAACGCTGCTGGCTGCCCACCTGCAGGATGCGGCCGCTCTTCGCCACCTCGTCGCGCAGCAGCACGCTCTCGGCGTGGGTCATGGTGAACGGCTTTTGCAGGTAGACGTCCTTGCCGGCGCGGAGCGCCTTGATGGCTACCTCGGCATGCTGGTGGTCCGGCAAGCTGATGGTGACGGCATCGATATCCTTCCGCGCGAGCAGCTCACGGTAATTGCCGTAGGTGCCGATGGCCGGCGCCGTCTGGCCGGCGTCGCGATAAAATTTTTCAATCAACTCCTTGCCGGCGGCCAGCCGCTTGGCGTCGAGATCGCAGACCGCGACCACGTCGGCGAGACCCGATTTGAACACCCCGGGCATGTCGTGACCGCGGGCGATGCGCCCGCAGCCGATGTGGCCGACGCGGATCCGGTTGCTGGGGGCGTCGGCCCCGAGGAGCCGGGACGGAACGATCAGCGGAACCGAGAACACGGCGGCCGTGCTCGCGAGGGTGCGGACGAAGTCACGGCGGGATAGAGGGGTGTGACCCTTTTTGTTCATGGGGATTTCTCGTCAAAGCTGCAGCTCATCCGTGTTGCTCACGAAGGCGATCTTCTTGCTGTCGGGCGACCAGGACGGAACGTTGATCGTTCCCTGTCCGCCATAGACGTAGGCGATGATCTTCGGCGGCCCGTTGGCGATCGGCATCAGGCGCAGGTAGCAATGCTTGTAGTAAGGATGGTCCTCGGACGCGACGTCCTGCCCGTAGGAAATCATGACGATCCACTTTCCGTCGGGCGAGAGGTGCGGGAACCAGTTGTTGAACTCGTCGCTCGTGACCTGCTCGGGGTCGGTGCCGTCCGGCTTCATCCGCCAGATCTGCATCAGGCCGTTGCGGGTGGAGTTGAAATAGATCCACTGGCCGTCCGGCGAATACTCCGGGCCGTCGCTCCGGCCTCCTGCAGCTCCGAGCTTGGTCTCCGGACCGCCGTCGACGCTGATCTTGTAGATGTCGTATTTGTCGGCCTTGTCGTCGGGCTTTTCCCTGCGGCCGCCCGCGTAGACGAGCCATTTGCCGTCGGGCGACCAGCCGTGGAAATACGACGGCTGCAGCGGGGTGACCATCCTGGGCGTGCCGCCGGTCGCGGGCAGGACGTAGACGGAGGAGCGCCCGTTGGTCTCCGGCCCCTGGTGGCTGATGCCGAGCATCGTGCCGTCAAAGGAGAGCACGTGGTCGTTGTTGTTGCGCGTGGCGAAGCCGGTGTCGAGCGGTTGCGGCGTGCGCGTGGTGAGGTCGAAGCGACGCAGGAGCCCGCGATTCTCGCCGCGGCCGCTGACGTTGTAGATCAGTGAACCGCCGTCGTGCATCCAATTGGGCGCCTCGAACGGCTCCGCGGACCGGTAGATCGTCTCGAGCCTGCCGGTCTGCACCTCGAGCAGGTGCAACACGCTGCCGATGTAGTCGCGATAGGGCGTGAAGCCCACGCTCGCCGGTTTGACGATCTGCACGTCACGAAAAATCGCCTTCTCCTCCACCTTGGGATTGTGCGCACAGATGAACAGGCCGATGTTGACCTCGTCGCCGAGATCAAGGTCGGCGAGTTCGCTTTTGATGAAGGGCTCGCCATAGCGCGCCGCGGAGAACGTGTAGACGTTGCCCCGGCGCTCGAGCTGGATCACGTCGGCCTTCGTGATGGGCATCGGGAACTGCCGGGTCTCCCCGCCTTTCACCCGGCGGAACTGCAGCGAGGTCAGCCCGTCGCCATGCGCCACCGCGTCGACATAGGGCGCGTCGGCGTCGAGCGAGGAGCGGACCATCCAGCCGATCTTGCGGTGCGGGTCGGTGCCCGCGCCGACAAATTCCACGCGTGCGCGCAGGATGAAATCCCCCGTGATCTTCCGGTGGGCGAACTGGAACTCGTCGCGCGCACCCCAGACGTTCACGCCGCCGCAGCTGAGGATATATTCCTGGCTGGCGGCATCGTAACTGGCCGAGCCGGCGATCTTCGGCGCGCCGATATCACCGTGATCGGTGAACTGGCCGACAGGAGTTTCCGCGCGAAGATTGAGCGCAGCCGACAGGACAAGGGCGAGGAAGCCCGGGAAGCGTGGTATTTTCATGGTAGGGTAACGCAGGGGTAAAACACTCGGACGAAACTAGGGAAAGCGGCCGGTTTTGCGAATATTATGCCACGGAAAACAGGCGGTTTCAGGGAGGCAAATCCGCCCTAGAAACCCATGGCAACGCCGCCATCGACGGGCATAATGGAGCCGGTGACGAATTTCGCCGCCGGCGAGGTAAGATAGACCGCGGCCCAGCCCACGTCCTCCGGTTCGCCAAGCCGGGCCATCGGCGTGCGGCTGATGATCTTGCTTTTGCGCGTCGGGTCGCCGGCAAAAGCCTTGCGCGACATGGCCGTGTCGATCCAGCCCGGGGCGATGGCGTTCACCCGCACATTGTGGGGCGACAGCTCGGTCGCCATGGTGCGGATCATGCCGATCATGGCGGACTTGGCCGCGGCATAGGCGACGACGAGCGGGATGCCGAACAGCGAAGCCATCGAGGCGATGAAGATGACACTGCCTTGCTTCCGCTCGATCATGCCGGGAATCACGGCCCGGGACAGCGCATGGGCGCCAAAAATGTGCGTGTTCATCACCTGCTGGAATTCCTCGGGCGTGGTGTCGATCGCCGGTTTCTTCAGGTGCATGCCCGCGTTGTTGACGAGGCAGGTGATCGGTCCGTGCTCCGGCGTGATGCGCTCGACGAGCCCGCTGGCGGCGTCAAACCGCGTGATATCGTGCACGACATAGGACGCACCCTCGCCGAGGCTCCGCACGGCTTCGGCGAGCTTGGCCTCGCGCCGGCCGATGATGACCACGCGGGCGCCGGCCGCATGCATGGCGCGGGCGATGGCGAGACCGATGCCGGTGCCGCCACCGGTGATGAGCGCATGTTCACCGCGCAGGGAGAAGGCGGCGGGGAACGCGAGTGATGCTTTCGTGGAAAATGGAGCGGAAGAATTGGCCATAAATCACCTGTATTCAGGACGACATGAGGTTCACTGGGTTTGCCTGAACAGGTCCACCATGCGGCGGATTTCCCGGGTGTGGTCGGGCGTGCTGCCGCAGCAGGAGCCGATGATGCCGGCGCCAGCCTCCAAGGCCGCGGGCACCTCCCGGGCCATGTCGGCGGGCAGCTGCTTGTAGACCGCCTTGAGGTTTTCGAGCACGGGCAGGCCGGCGTTCGGCTGCACCATGATGGGCAGGGAGCAATGCGCGCGGTAGATGCGCGACACCATCGCCGCCCCATTCATGTCCATGCCCGTCCCGCAGTTCAGCGCCACGATATGGGCGCCGCGTTCCGCCACGAATTCGGACGCCTGCTCGGGCGATACGCCCATCATGGTCTTGTAAAACGTTCCGTCGACCGACAGATCATAGGCCAGCGAGGCGATGATGCATGGCGCGTGCGCCGCCCTGGCCGCGTCGATCGCGATGCCGAGTTCCTCCAGCGAGGTTTGGGTCTCGATGATGATGGCGTCGACGCCGGCCTGGACGAGGGCGACTGCCTGTTCCTCGAGCGCGGATTGCGCGTCCGCGGCCGGCAGATCGCCATAGGGCTCGAGGATCGCCCCGAGCGGGCCGATGTCGCCCAGGACATAGCCGGGCCGGCCGCCGAAAGCCTCGCGGGCGATGCGCGCGCCGGCGCGGTTGATCTCCGCCAACTGCAGTTCGTGCCCGTGACGCCGGAGCATGAGCCGGCTGCCGCCAAAGGTGTTGGTGATAATGCAATCGGCCCCCGCGTCGGCGTAGCGCCGCTGGATGGCGAGCACGCGCTCGGGATGCGTCAGGTTCCAAGCCTCGCCGCAGGAGCCCTGCTCGAGGCCGGCGAGCATCAGCTGGGTGCCCATGGCGCCGTCGCAGACCAGGGCGCGTTGACGCGCGGCTTCGTGAAGGAGTTGGCGGGGGAGGGCTTTTGTCATCTTGAAATTGAGGCTAGTCCGCTGGCGGGTTTCTACAAACCTTTGTCGACGGTAGTTTCGGCCGTCTCGAACACCTGGCCATCGAACACCACGGTCCGGGGCTGGCGCAGGTTGGCGACGGTCTGGAGCGGAGAATGCGCGGTCAGGATGAACCGGCTGAGATAACCCGCGGCGATGCGGCCGAATCTCTCCTTGTAACCGAACCGTGCCGCGCTCACGCCGGTGGCGGCGTTGATCACCGCGATCGACGGCAGGCCGGCGCGCTCCATCAGTTCCAACTCGCGAAGCAACCCGAGCCCGTGCGCGACTCCGACCGAGCCGGCGTCGCTGCCCGCGATGATCAGGACGCCGAGGGCGTGCGCCCGGACCAGGCTGGCCGCGTGTCGTTCAAGGATGCCGCGCAGATTGTCCGCGGTCTCCCGATCCCAACCCATCAGGTCAGCGTGGTCCACCTGCTCTTGCACGGGGGAAAAGGTCGGCACCCAGGCGGTGCGCAAATCCCGCATGCGCGCCAGCTGATCGTCGCGCACAAAAAACCCGTGCTCCACGGAATCCACGCCGCCGGCGATGACGCGATCGATGCCCTGATCGCCCGACGCGTGCGCGAAGGTCTGCCGGCCGAACGAATTGGCGGCGGCCACCAGTTCCGTCACCTCCTCCGTGGTCATCTGCGGCTCGGAGGTGACCTGCGCCTGCTTGAAATTGATGATGCCGGTGGGGATGAGCTTGATCCGGTCGGCGCCGGCTTCGACCCGGGCCGCCACGCAGGCCTGCGCGGAAGCGTAATTTTCCAGAGCATCGGCCATGAAGCTGCCGTAGCGGCCCCGGTGATGGATCGCGGCCCCCGGGCTGTCGATATAAGGCATGACTGGCGGTGCGCTGGGGTCAGTCTCTGACTGGCCCGGAGTCCGGTCGGAGACCGGACCTACCCGTTGGCGGCGACCGGCGCACAGTTTGCTGAGAGCGAGGCCCACTCCGTCCTTGTCGCCCGCGTCGCGCACGCCGGCAATCCCGAGCCGCACGAGTTTTTCCAGGCGCGGCCGCGCCCCCGCGAGGAGTTCGGCTGGTGACTGCTTGAGGTAGGCGGCGCGTTTTTCGAGATCGAGTTCGCCGCCTTCGAGAAAGAGGTGCGCATGCGCCTCGATCAGCCCCGGCAGGAGGGTGCAGCCGGGCGCGTCGACATCCGGCTGGGTCTGCCCCGGCCGCAGGAGTTCGGCCGGCGGAGTGCGGCCATCGGAACCGACGAACCTGATCGAGCTGCGATTGTAGACCACATGGGCGTGGCGCCGTGGCAGGGTCGATGTGCCATCCAACAGCGTGCCGACGCTGAGCCAGACGTTCTGTTCGCGGGTGGCGGGCGGAATGATCATGGCCTCAGGTTTCCACGGGGGCCGCCTCGTTGCAGATGCCCATGATGGCCTCGGCCTGCCGGTAGCCGGCGGTCTCCTGCGTTTCGTCGCCCACGGCCCGGCCCTGGTCGAGGGCGTGGCGCAGCTTGGCCACCATGGGATGATCCGCCGGCAGGGGACCGGGCGATTTCTCCGGGTTGGCGAGCGCGAAATCGAGCCCCACCTCCATGCCGAGGGTCAGGTAGGCGTTTTCGAGCTGCTCGCGCACGCCCTTTGGCGTGCCCCAGGCGAAATTCGACAGACCCACGATGAAGTGCACGCCCCGCAGGTCGGGGTCGTTGCGGATGAGCCGCATCGCGTCGAGGCCGGTGTTGACGAGCCCGTAGGTGTCGGCCCCCACGGGTGCGAGGCCGGGATCGATGATGATCTGGTCCGGCCGGCGGCCGGCCCGGGTCACGAGCAGCTCGACAAAATGCTTCGCGACCGCATGGGCGTCGGCCGCGCACAGGCACTGCGCGCTGCCGCCGGGCACGAAATGCTCCGAGGCCATGACCACCACGTTGGTGTCGTAGGCCGCCACGAGGTCGATCATTTGCTCGAGCTGGGTGCGCGACGCGGCGATGGAATTGATGATCGGCGGACCACTCTTCTTCCGGTCGTAGTGCTTGAGCGCCACCTCGTGGTATTTGATCGAGGGATTGTCAAAACTGAGCGGGCAAGCCGTCGCCTCCTGGATGGCGGGGATGACGTCGGGCAGCAGGGCCAGCATCTCCTCCATTTTGACCTGGATGCGTGCCGTGCCATCGAGGTTGAGCGTGAGGTAGGTCGCGCCGAGGTCCGCCTGCACTTTGGCGAGATGCGCGTAGTCCGGGGCACTGCGCCCGGTGAAGGCCTTGCGGGCGCGGGCGTAGGAGTTGTTCATCAGCTCTCCGACGATGTTCAGTTTCCTGGCAGTCATGAGGCGGGGATCGGAGGTTGACTCGAAGCCCGGGTTGCCGCGTGGTCGCGCCCCAGCCAGTAATTGGCCCAGGACGAGGTGCCGCGCAGGCTCTGGTCCTGCACCACCGGGGCGTGCGCGAGCAGCTCCTGCTCCCGGCCATCGTGCTTGAGCCGCTCGTAGGCTCGCAGCCAGATGCAGTCGCCGAAGCCGTCGACCTCGCAGCGGCCGTCGCGCGTGCCGCCGCAGGGGCCGTTGCGCTGGTTTTTCGCGCATTGCGACTCGGGACAAAGAAAGGCGATTTCCGGCAGGGAGCAGTCGCCACAATCCTTGCAGCCGAACAAGGCGGCCTTGCTGAGATGTTCGACCAGGCGCAGCGGCTTCGGGCCCTGCTTCGGGTCGGCGGCGCGCGCGCACGCCCCGGCGCCCCACCGGTGCAGCGTGCTGCCGGGGGTGAACATCAGGTCGTGCGTCCACTTCGAGAGCAAATAGACGGGTCCGGCGTGTCTGGTTTTTCCCGCGGAAAGCCCGGCGCGCCGGCCGGCATCGGCCAGCCCGGTGGCCGGATCGCGAGCATAGAAATAGAACTCGCCGGGACGCGAGTAACCCAGCTCCCGGGCAAATTGTTTCCAATCGTCCGGCGCGAAGGTGCGCTCGCGGCGCAGGATGTCCTCCGTCGCCGCGAAATCGTGCACGCCGCCGAGGTAGGCGCCGCGAAACCCCAGCCCGCGGAAGATGGCGATCTGCTTCGCGGCGAACTCATGGAAGAATGCCCTCCCCTTGTCCGGGGAGCGCCCGTGCTGTTCGCACCGGTCGAGCAGCTCGCGCGCGACCACCACGCCGGGGATGCGGCCCTCATGGAAAATCCGCGCAACGCGCGGGCTGAGCAGGTAGACGTTGCCGATGAGCGGCACGTTGCCCATCGCGTGCGCCGCCATGTAGG
>JAYVZM010000099.1:0-6256 GCA_043783345.1 Verrucomicrobiota bacterium | reverse complement strand
CCTCGCCTGCTTCGCCCGTTACCACGGTCGCACCATCACGGCCACGCCGGATGCCGCCGACCTGCCCGTCGGCGCCCGCGTCAGCCTCGACGATCTCGACGGATTTTTTGCGACTCTGCAGGAAGTGCTGCCGGTGAAAGTAACCCGCCAGCCCAACGGCTCCGTGGAGGTGAGCCGGCGCACCGAACATTGATCTCTTTGCTTCGCGAGGTATCAAATGCCCATCTTATCCTTCCCGTGCGTTCCAATTCCGTTCCCTTCCGCCCGCTCCTGTTCGGTCTCTGCCTCCTGCTTCCCGCCCTCGCTCGCGGTGAACTCACGGAATTCAACCTGCCCGCCCAACCCGTCGCCGATGCGTTGCTGGCCTTTTCCCAGCAGGCGAAGGTCGAGGTGCTCTTCTCCTTCGACGCCTTGGCCCGCGGGCAGTCCCGCGCCGTCGCGGGCGGCCTCGAGCCCGCGGTCGCCCTCGCCCGGCTGCTCCACGGCACCGGTTTCACGGCCCGCCGCAACAGCCGCGGCAAGTTTGTCGTCACCGCCCTCGCGCCGGCCACGGGCGCGATCCGCGGCCGCCTCCTCCTGCCCAACGGCGCGGCGCTCCCGGACATCGGCCTGAAAATCCCAGGCCCGGACCTGGCCACCCGCTCCGACGAGCACGGCGACTTCACCTTCCCGGCCGTGCCCGCCGGCACCTGGCGGTTGCTCGTCGCCGCCGACGGCTTCCGCCCGCTGCAGATCGACGGCGTGAAAGTCGAGCCCCACCGCGTCCTCACCATCGAGCCGCAGCGCCTGCACCCCACCGACGAAATCACCGTGCTCAAGCCGCTGGTCGTTCGCGCCGAATCCAATTCGCTCCGCACCGCCCGCGACGCCGACCTCGTCGCGCGCCGCGCCGCCGGCAACCTGGATCTGCCCCGCACTTCCGATGACGCCCTGCCCTACGCTATCTACACCCGCGAGCAGATCGCCCGCAGCGGGGTGGTGAATCTCAACCAGTTCCTCCAGCGCGAACTGCTCGACAGCGATGCCGCGGCCAGCCCGCCGGAGCGGAGCGCGACCGACGATCTCTTTGCCACCGGCAGCACCAACCTGGCGTTGCGCGGCTTCGAAACCAGTGAGACCATCATCTTCGTCAACGGCCGGCGCCTGCCCGAGACCCTCGCAATGCCCCTCCACAACGGCGTGCTCGGCGCGCCCGACGTGAATTTCATTCCCCTCGGCCTCATCCAGCAGGTCGAGGTGCTGCCCGTGTCCGCCTCGGCCCTTTACGGCGGCAACGCCGTCGGCGGCGTCATCAACATCGTGCTGCGCCCGGATGTCGACACGACTGAAATCACCACGAGCTACACGAACGTGCTCGGCGGCTACGATGCCCCCGAATCCACCGTCTCCCTGCTGCATGGCCGCAGCCTGCTCGACGGCCGGCTCCGCCTGCGGCTGAACCTCACGACATCCCGCTCCCTGCCCCCCGTGGAAAACGAGCTCGGCCTCCGGCGAGCCCGCGCCGCCACCGAAGGCATCGACGCCCCCAGTCTCTTTCGCGCCACCCCCAACGTGCGCAGCGCGGATCCCGCCGCGGCGGGACTGTTCGACCCCGGCACCTCCCCGCTGACCTCCGTCGCCCCGGGCGCGGACGGCGCCGGTGGACTCGCCGCTTTTGCCGGCCGGCAGGGCGTGCGCAGCCTCGATTTGTTCGACGGGCCCGGCGGCATGGCCAGCTCGCCCGTGAGCGCGGACTACGCCTACGGCCGGCGCCAGCGGCGCGACACCTGGTTCGGTTCCGTCGTCTTCGACCCCTTCCCCTGGCTGCAGCTCGGCCTCGATGTCGCCCACTCCCGCGCCGTCATCAACCGCGGTTACAACGTCTTTTCCCAAGATCTGACCCTCGCCGCCTCGTCTCCGTTCAATCCCTTCGGCCAGGACGTCGTCGTCTCGCTCAACGAAACGCCCGGCGCCCTCGGCCATGATTACAGCGAGGCGCGGCTGCAGATGACCTCCGCGGTGTTCGGCGCCCTGCTCAAACTTCCGGCCGACTGGCGCGTGGCCCTCGACGCGCAATACACGCGCAGCCTCACCCGCTACCGCGGCTTCGCCGGCGTCGACCCGGCCAACTGGCAGAAACTCGTCGACGAGGGAAAATACCAACCGCTCCGCGACACCCAGGTCCACGGCCCGCCGGCCGGATTCTACGACGAGGTGCTGATCTACTATGGCAGCCGCGGGCAGTTCGCCACGTTCAGCGATTACGACACGCTCGATGCCGCGCTGCGCGTCACCAACCAGTCGCTGGCCCTGCCCACGGGGCGCGGCGCCCTGAATTTCGGCGGCGACTACCGCCGCAACCACCTCGCCCCGTTCACCGACTACCGGCGCTACGGCAACGGCGGTCTCGTCGGCCGGCCGCAAGCCTGGACCGGCCGCTCGCTCCAGCGCTACAGCGCTTTCGGCGAACTGCAGGCGCCCGTGCTGTCCCGGCTGCCCCGCTGGCTCACCGGCCTCGAGGCCGATCTCGCCATGCGCGGCATCGCCTCCGACAAGGCCGCCGAGGCCTACCTCGCCCCAACCCTCGCGCTCAAGGCCGAGTTCACCGGCGGGCTCGCCTTTCGCGGCAGCTTCACGACCTCGAGCCGCTTCCCGACCCCGCAAATGAGCCGCCCGGTTCCCGTCCCCGGCGGGGGCAGCGGCGGCGGTGGCAGCGAGGGCACGTCCATCTTCGACCCCGTGCGCAACGAGCGCTACATCGTCGCCACCTCCGAACCGCTCGACTCCGGATTGAAAACCGAGTCGGCCGCCACCCAGACGTCCGGCCTGATTTTCCAGCGCGGCCAGGTCCACCGGCTGCGCGCCGCGCTCGATTTCGTCGACACGCGGAAGACCGACGAGCTTTTCACCCTCAACGCCCAGAGCGCGGTGAATCTCGAAGCCCTCTTTCCCGCCCAGGTGCGGCGCGACGCCACGGGCCGTATCACCGCCGTCTTCACCGGCAACGTCAACGCCGCTTGGCGCCGCTCGCAGAATTGGAACCTGTCGCTCGACTACGCCTGGTCGCAATGCCTGGGCGGCACGCTAGAACTGTATGGCCGCTGGGTCTATTTCCAGCGCTACGACCGGCAGCTGCTGGTCACCTCCCCGGCGGTGGACGAACTCGGTCATCCCGACGGCACCGCTCCCGGCCTGCTGCGTCATCGCCTGAACTTCGGCGCCGGCTGGTCGGACCGCCGCCTGGGGTTCGGCCTCGACGGTCACTATTTCGGCCGGCGGATTTTGCCGGAGGCCGAGCAGGCCGGCCAGGGTTCCGACCGGATCGAGTCGTCGTGGCAGTTCGACGCCTACCTGCAAAGCGACCTGCACCGCTGGTTGCCGCGGAAAAGCAACCGCTACGGCCTCCGCGGCCAGTTGCGCGTCAACAATGTCTTTAACGCCGCCTTTCCGAGATACGTCAACGACCCCTCCGGCGCCGGCGTGCAGCCCTACGGCGACTGGCGCGGCCGCACGTATTCCCTCTCGCTGACCGTCACCTTCTGACCAAAGTGCTCACACGGACTGCTTCGGAGTTTTTAACTGCGACCGGTGCGAAGCCGGAAATACACGTCAATGAGAACATTTCCAACACCCACGACTTATCTCGCGCTGATTCTCTATGTAAGCACTGGGGCAATCTCGTGTATCGCGCAACTTCGCGATTTACCTGCTGCAGATTCCTACGGATCGAAGGTTGAGGTCCGCACTGAAATCGAATTCGGAGAAGGTGAGCACCAAAGGCAAAGGCTCGACCTCTATCTGCCGTCGGAAGCCGACTCGGCTCCCGTGGTGATCTGTTGGTTTGGTGGCGCGTTCTGGGGCGGCGACAGGAGCCACATGGCGGGCGTTTGTGCTTTCTTAGCCGCGCATGGATTTGCTGCGGTCGCGCCAAACTACTTCCTTGGGAAAATGGATGGTTCAAGAGCGGCTTGGCCAAACGCGGTTTTCGACGCCAAAGCCGCGGTGCGTTTCGTGCGCGCCAATGCCAAGGCACTACACGTTGATCCGAACCGCGTGGCGGTGCTCGGCCACAGCTCCGGCGCGTATCTGGCGACGATGGTCGGATTCACGCCAAATCTTACTGAGTTGGAAGGTGCTGGCGTGGCTTTGTCGGAGTCGAGCAAGGTTACAGCCGTAGTGGCAATCTCTGGAGTTTATGATCGTCGCGGCACGCTGGGCCTTCCACTGGCGCTGCTAGGCAAAGGATACGAGAATAAGCATGATCTTCGAGTCGCGGCATCGCCTATTGTCTACATTGGACCGGACACCATACCGGTATACATCTTGCATGGGGACCACGATAGCATCGCCAACGTGGCGAGCGCAAAACAGCTCGCGGCGGCTCTTGATGAAGCGCACGTTCCACATCAAGTTCGTATCGTCGATGCTGATCACGATCCGATAACCGTGGAGGAATTACATGCGATAGTCGCGTGGCTGAAGAAGGTGTTGTAGAGCCCGATATGGGCCACGCGAATCGTGATCTCCGGCGCCTGCGGCCTTGCCAACAGCAGCACCGTCGCTCAATCGGGCTCTTGCCAATTCCGGCCGGAGGGCTACCTTCCCGCTCATGACCACCGCGCATCTCACTGAGACGGTCCTCGCGCTCCCGGAAGCGGAGCGGCTGGCACTGGCGCGGGAAATCATCGCCAGCCTCTCGAACGATGCCGCCCAAAAGACGGCCATCGACGAGGGCGTGCGACGCATGGAAGACATCATCAAGGGCCAGACCGCGGGACTGACTGAAGACCAGTTCCGCCAGGTCCTCGGATGACGGTCCTCTACCACCCCGAATTCGCCCGCGACATCCAGCGGTTCGCGGTCAGGTATGCGGACATATCACCGAAGCTGGGCGTGAGGTTCCGCCAGGACGTTGATACCGCCCTGGTGGCAGTGAAAGCGAACCCGAGCAGCGCAGGCCATTTCATCAACACCGGTTCTCTCATCCTGCGCGAGGTGCGGAGGCGCAACCTGGAGGTATTCCCATTTTTCGTGCTCTATGGCCTCGCCGATGACCGGCTGGTCTTCGGTTCCGTCATACCCAGCGCCTCCGATCCGTTGACTTGGCTTTCGCGATTCAAATAGTTGGCCGAGATTTCCCGCTTCACCTGCCGGGGGGGCTCTGCTTGGCTCGGCGGCCATGCGAATCCTGATCTCCGGCATCTGCGGCTTTGCCGGCAGCACCGTCGCCCGATGCCTGCTCGCCGCCGGCCACCAGGTCGCGGGTTTCGACAATTACATCCGTCCGGGCAGCGAGACCAACCGCGAACCGTTGGAGCGCCTCGGCGCCAAGGTCTTCACCGCCGATCTCCGCGACCGCGCGGCCATGGCGGCGCTGCCGGGCGCCGACTTCGTGCTCGATGCCGCCGCCAACGCCAGCGTGCTCGCCGGCGTGGACGGCCGGACCAGCAGCCGCGAACTCGTGGACCACAATCTCCTCGGCACGATCCACCTCCTCGAATACTGCAAAGCCCGCCAGGCCGGCTTCATCCTCCTCTCCACCAGCCGCGTCTATTCCATCGCCCCGCTGGCCGCCCTGCCGGTCAAGGCGGTCAACGGTGGTTTTCAGCTCTCAGCTCCCAGCTCTCAGCTCCCAGCTGGCGTCAGCCCCGCCGGACTCGACGAGTCGTTCGCGACCACCGCGCCGATCTCGCTCTACGGCGCGACCAAGCTCGCGTCGGAAGCCCTCGCGCTGGAATACGGCGAGACGTTCAACTTCCCCGTGTTCATCAACCGCTGCGGCGTGCTGGCCGGCGCGGGGCAGTTCGGCCGCGCCGACCAGGGCATCTTCGCCTACTGGATCAACGCGTGGCGGCGGAAGCGCCCGCTGAAATACCTCGGCTTCGGTGGCCACGGCCATCAGGTCCGCGACTGCCTGCACCCGCGCGACCTCGCACCGTTGCTCGAGCAGCAACTGGCCGCGCCGAAACCCGGCGCCGCCGACCGCATCGTGAACCTCTCCGGCGGGGCCGCCTCGGCGATGTCGCTGCGCCAGCTGAGCGACTGGTGCGAAAAGCGTTTCGGCCCGCACGCCGTCGCGCCGGATGGCACGCCCCGGCCCTTTGACATCCCGTGGATCGTGCTGAACTCCGCCCGGGCCGCGAAGCTCTGGCACTGGCAGCCCGCGACGCCGGTCGCCGCCATTCTGGAGGAGATCGCCGCCCATGCCGAACAGCATCCGGACTGGCTGGAACTTTCGGCGCCAAGGGAGGGGAACGGTCCGGGACTGTAGCGGCGG
>JAYVZM010000098.1:0-6299 GCA_043783345.1 Verrucomicrobiota bacterium | reverse complement strand
TCGTCCACGAAGAAAATCCGCGAAGGCGTCTTGCCCGGTTTGCCTTCGAGGGTCACGCGGGGCGGGCCCCGGCGAACGGCTGGTTCCGAGGGTGACTTGGGTTGCAGGCGCCGGGCGGCGCGACAGACGCGGACATGGGATGGTTTGTGGAGCGTTCTTTGGTGCTGGGCAAACTAATCACGCGGGGACCCTGTGGCCGCCGGTTGGCGCAGGAATTCCCGGGGCAGGGCGGCGACTGAGGCGGTGTAGGTCATTTCCCTACACCATAATTCCCATCTGACTGGCAGACGGCAGCAGCAGGTTTCGTCTATGCTTCAGACCGTCACCTCGTCCTGTCACCTCTGAACGACACCCGCCACCGGCGGCGTTTGTCGTCGAACCCCGCAACATCATGTCTTGCCTCCGCATCCTGCATGTCGTTTTTTCCTCACGGCTCGCCGGTTCCGAGCGCTATTGCCTCGACCTCGCCAACCGTCAGGCCGCCGCCGGACACGAGGTGCATGTGGCCGGCATGAGTTCCTCCCCCTTGGGTGAAGAACTCTCCCCGGAGGTCAGGTTTCACGGTTTCAGCTGGTTTTTCCGCCGCCTCCTTCTGCATCGGCTGGTCGACCGTCTCGCCCCCGACATATGCCATGGGCATCTGAGCGCGGCCTGCAAAGCTCTCGGCGGCATTTCGGACCGGCACCAGACCGTGGCCACGCTTCACGTCGGCTTCAAGGAGCACCAGCACGGCCGCCTCAGCGGGCTCATTTGTGTCAATCGGGCGCAAAGCGCCCGGCTCTCCGGTTACGCCGGCTTTTCCCGCGTCATCTCCAACTGGATCCCTGCCACCCCGCGGAATGGGACCGCGCCGGGCATCCGTAAGGAGCTCGGACTGGATGCGGATGTGTTTCTGGTCGGCGCGGTGGGCCGGTTGCATCGGAGCAAAGGCATGGACGTGCTCATCACGGCCTTTCGCGCCAGCGCACCCGCCCGGGCGGCGCTCGTCATCTTGGGCGAAGGCCCGCAGCGTTCAAAACTTGAGCAGTTGTGCGACGGCGATCCGCGCATCCACCTCCTTGGCTACCGACCGGAGGTCCAGCACTGCCTGCGCGACCTCGATGTGTTTGTTTCACCCTCGCGCGAGGAGTCCTTCGGCCTGGCCATCCTTGAAGCCATGAGCGACGGTCTGCCGATCATCGCCACCGCCGCGGAAGGCCCGGCGGAATTCCTGCGCGACCAGCCCGCGGTCCTCGTGCCCCCGGGCTCCAGCGACGCGCTCGCCACCGCGCTCACTTCGGCGCATGCGCATTTCCGCAACAACGGGCTTCCGCGGATCGGCTATGACCTGAGCCTCTTTGATCCCGCCGCCCGCCTCGACAATATCAGCGATTTCTATACGCATATCATCGCGACCAAACAGCGGAGCCGGGCCGAGGTGGCCCGCCCGGTGGCGGTCGCCACGTGAGCTTCCCCCCCAAGACGGATTTCTGGCAGGTGGGCCTGGTGCCGGCGCCGATCGCCCGTGTGCTCGAGCCGGAGGCGTTGGCCGCCCAGCGGGAACGCATTGTCTGGCTGCCGGACCCCGGTTCATGGCGCTATCTCGCCGATCCCTTCGGCCTGCAACGCGGGGGCAACACGCATGTCTTCGTTGAAGCTTTCGACTACCGCACCAAGCAGGCGGTGATCGAGCATCATGAATTCGATCCCCACCTCGTCTGGCGCAACAAGAGCACCGCCCTCGCGCAGCCGTTCCATCTCTCCTATCCCTTCCTCGTCGAGGCCGGCGGCGAAACCTTCATGATCCCCGAAAGCCAGCAGAACAATGAGATCGCGCTCTACCGCGCCCGCCGATTCCCGACCGACTGGGTGCGGGAAACCCCGCTGCTGGCCGGCGTGCCCGGAGCCGAGGCGTCCGTCATCCTGCACGAGGGCCGCTGGTGGATGTTCTTCACCATCGTCGGTCCCAGGGCCCGGGACCAGCGCGAACTCCACGTGGCCTGCGCCGAAAGGCTGAGCGGACCCTGGCGGTTGCACCCGCAGAATCCGATTCTGAACGACCGGGCCGGCGCCCGCCCCGGAGGCACCCCATTTGTGGGCACGGACGGCTTGGTGACCCTGCCGGTGCAGGATTGCAGCCGGACCTACGGCGGGGCGATCCGCTTTCTCCGCTTCACCACGCTGCAGCCTGATCGCGTGGTGGTCGAACACCTTGCCGCGCACCTCACTGGCGACCTCGTCTCCTCCACCCATCGCGACGGGCTGCACACGTTTTCCAGCTGCGGCAGGCTGACGCTGCTCGACACCAAGCGCGTCACGCGGTCGCTGGCCCGGTATGGCGTGGACCTGACGCGCCGGATGCGGCGGCTGGTGTCAGTCTGAGCCGACGGTCTGCGAAGATGGAATCCGTGTCCTGGCTCCAGATTGCCCTCCTGTGGTTTCGCCACCGGATACTCCGCGACCGGGCGGCCCGCTGGAACCACCAGTATGCCACCGGCCGCTGGGAGAAACTGAAATCCGGTCAGGAACAGGCCCGGCTTGACGCGACGGCTCTCCTCCTTGTCCGCCATGTGCCGCCCGGCCGGGTGCTCGAGATCGGCTGCGGGGAAGCCCTGCTCCAGCAACGACTCAATCCCGCCGGCTATCTTGATTGGACCGGCGTGGACATTTCCGAGCTGGCCATCCAGCGGGCGCAAGCCTTCGCCGGCGAACACGTCCGCTACCTCGCAGCCGACATGGAGACGTTCGACCCCGGAGAAAAATTCGATGCCATTGTTTTCCCCGAGTCGGCCTACTACTCGGCCGACTGCTCCCGGCTGGTTCAACGCTACACCCGTTGGCTCACTCCGGGTGGGGTTTTTGTCGTTTCAATCTTTCAAACGAAGCGGAATGCCGCGATCTGGGCGGATATCCATTCGGTGACCCGCTTGGTCGACAGCACAACGACCACAAACCGGCTCGGCACTTGGGATTGCGAGGTGCTCCGCCCTCGTGTCCCTTCCATGACTTAGCTTGGCAGCCGGCTGGCCGTGCCTTGGAGTCCCAGGGGGCGCGGCAATCGATCGGGGACATCAGGCCATGACCGCCCGATAAACAAGAGCCGGCGCTCCATGAGGACCGCCAGAGCAACGCTTCTCTCAGATAACACCCCATAGCGCCGCCCGGCTATAGGGCATATCATACAACCAACTTCTCCCACCATGTCCGTCACCATTCCACTCTGGCGATCTTTCCAAACCCTGGCCTCGAGCACCGAGGCCGCCTCCGTTTCCGCGTGCTGCAACTACTCGCTCGGGACGCTGGAGGTCGCCTGCCGCGATCCCGGCGTGGCTAACTTTGCCCTGACGGAGCAAAAGCACGCGGACAGCTGGCGCTGGGCGATTTTCAACACCGACGGCAGCATCCTCGGCACTGGCTGCGAGCCCACCCGCGCCCAGGCCCATCGAGTCGCTGAGCTGGCACTGCAAGTGTGCGTGAATTGAACCTAGCTTTCCCATGGGCGACGAGATGAAGAATCTTCCAATCCTGAACCATCCGGACGATCATTTGTCCGTGGTCTGCTTTGGTGCTTCATCCGGCGGCTTCGAGGCGTATTGCACGATTCTTTCCCACCTCCCGGTGGACACCGGGATGGCCTACATCATTGTGCATCACCAGCCGACGGACGGGAAATCGCTCCTCGTCGAACTTCTCCCGCGCAAAACCAAAATGCCGGTGGTGCTGGTGGCCGACGGCGAAATCGTGAAAGCCGACCACGTCTACGTGATTCCAGCCGGCATGCAGGTGACCATGAAAGGTGACTCCTTCCGGCTGGCACCGCTGGTCAAACCGCCCGGCTGGCCCAAGAACATCTCCATTTTCCTGCTTTCCCTCGCCGCCAACCGGCAAAAGCGCGCCATCGCCGTCATCCTGTCGGGCTTCGATTCCGACGGGGCGGCTGCCCTCAAGGCGATCAAGGAGGCGGGCGGCCTCGTGTTTGCCCAGGATTTCCAATCGGCCCGGGAGCCGGACATGCCGCAAAGCGCGGTGAAGACCGGCTGTGTCGACCGGGTGATGACGCCGGTCGATATCGCCACCGAGCTGAGACGCATCGGTGAGGAACGAGCCGGGACCGGGATGGCAAGTCGGGGGCAATTCGTTCCGAGGATTTGACCGCGGCGGGGACGGGCCGCGGCACATTGAGCGCCGCGATCGGACTGTCGCTGCCTCAAGAATCGCGACATAAAGCCGCTCCCGCAATTTTCAGCCTTAATGCTGCCGCGGAGCGAAACCCATCGTGCGACTCGTGAAAACCAAGGCGGGCTTGCCCTTCGCCAGCGGCGGCTTGAACGACCATTGCTGCAGCGCCTCGATCGCCGCGGAAATCAGCTCGGGTGCGGCCGCCGACTCGACGCTCGGCGCGCGGACCTTCCCCTGCTCATCGACATAGAACGTCGCAAACACCATCACGAGCTTGCCGTCGGTCGGGTGGTAGTCCGCCGGCAGCTGGGGCACGACCGCGCGGGTGAATTCGAGTTCCTGGTCGAGCTGGCGCTCCGCAATGGCCGAGTAAACCGCCTCCCGCTCATGCAGGTTGTCGACCCGGTTTCGCGCCGCCTCCATCGCGTTCATCGAGATGCTCTTTCGCGGCAAGGTAAAATTGTAGGCCAGATTGAGCCGGGCGGGCACAGGCATGCCCTTGAATTTCGCCGCCGAGAACTTGAGGGTCCGGGCCGCGTCGAGCAACGCCGTGCCGAACGCCGGATCCGTGCAACTGACGACCAGCATGTCCGCCGCCTTGCCGTCGGCCTGGACGAGGATGCTCACCACCGCCTTGCCTTTCGGAATGCTGCGCGCGAGGGCGGCGCCGGGAAAATCCACCTCCAGGTCGGGCTCCCGCGGTCCGAGCCCCGCCGGCGTGTAGTCACCCGTGGCGAGAGGCGGAAGACCGGGCGGATTCGCCGCCGGCAGACTGGAGGTCAGCAGCACGACGACCAGGACAAGTGCGGACAAAACGCGACGCGATGGGTTGGAAAGCATGGGTGCGGGGGTTGACAGTTCGTCGGCATAACACCGCAAGCCGCGCAACTACTCCAGTGCGAATGCGTCTACTCAAATGATCGAGCCGCGATCCAGATCCAGAGCAGCCCGTGAACCTGTTTTGCCGGGGGAAACCGAGGGAACAGGGCTTGGTTAAAAAAATGATGGATTTCACGGGAGAAATGTGGCTCATTCCGGCCACCATTTTGCCAGGGTAGCTCAGTGGTAGAGCAGAGGACTCATAAGCCTTTGGTCGCGAGTTCAATCCTCGCCCCTGGCACCATCCTTCGCCAAGGCTACGGATGGCAGGCCAATTTTCTTTCCGAAGTCGAAGGAAAATTGTCCGCCATCGCCTTGGCGACGGCGGACTCCTGCGAACCGCTTCAGCGGCCACACCCGGCAGCGAGCGAAAGCCTGCCGTGCCGGGACCAATTTGTGAATAACTCCGGCGCCGGCGACCGGAATGAGAGCCAACCCACGCCCTGTCGCCCTGCTCCAATCATAAGCGATCCGGCTAAAATGATTTTGGGGAAGAAACAACCGCTTCTCCGCATATTCCATTCGCTAAAGAAAAACAAATGGCGTAGAGCTTATAGTCCGTCAGTTGAGCAGCTCGGGGCCACGAGCTGTTCTGTTCTACCCTTCAACTTCCCGATCTCATGAGCATCAAGGCCCCCGCTGCTGCCGTTGCCCCGGTCAACGTCACGTTCTCGCTTTCCTCGCCCGGCGCGCGCGCCGTGGAAGTGGCCATCTTCTTCAACGACTGGTCGGCCGAATTGCCGCTCCCGCCCCAGATGAGCCGGGGCGAGCTCATCGAAAAAGGCCGCATGACTGTGCGAGCGATGGCACCCCTCAGGCAGGAGCAGCCCGGCCGATGGTGTTGCGAGTTGCCGCTGTTGCAGGGCTGGTATGAATATCTCTTTCTTGTCGATGGCGAGTGGGTGATGGATCCGGAGGCGTCCGAAATCTGCCCCGACGGAGCGGAAGGCTTCAACGCCGCCCGGATGGTGGTCGCGACCTGAGCCCGGCGCTCGCCGGAAAACTGTCGCCTGCGCCGACGCGGCGCCCCCTCAGCTGGACTGTTTCACATCCGTCGGCGGGGCAAATCGCTCGCCGAGCTTGCCTTTACTCTGCGTGGGCACTTGGTGCCCGGTGCTGTCCACCTCCGGGACCTCGCAGGTCAGCCAGTAGTCGTGCAGCACCTTCAATAGCTGGCGAAGCTCATCGAGCGTATTGGGTTTCACATGATAGGAACTGGCGCCAAGCATGTAGGCCTTCTTGATGTCGTCCAGATCGCGCGA